>JBKJSO010000124.1:0-11896 GCA_046595835.1 Acidimicrobiales bacterium
GGGCCAGGGCGCCGTCTCGAGGGAGCTGGAGCCGCGGATCCTTCGCCGGAGCCCCTCCTGTGAGGGCGGCGGTGCTCGACCCGCACGAGGTGCAGATCGGCGGCCGCCAGGCGCTCGAGCAGGCCCGCGCCCTGGCCCGGCGATCCATCGTCGGCACGTTGCGTCAACCGGGTGTGTGGCTCCCGGGTCTGCTCTTCCCGATGTTCATCGCGGCGGTGAACACCTCCACGATGGGTCGCTCCACCTCCATCCCGGGCTTTCCGAAGGTCGACTCGTTGCTCGACTTCCTGCTGGCGGCGTCCATCACGCAGTCGGTGCTGTTCGGCGGGCTGTCAGCGGGGAGCGACACGGCCACCGACATCCAGACGGGCTTCTTCGACCGGCTGCTCGCCTCGCCGGTGTCGCGCACGTCGATCCTCGTCGGCCGGCTCGCTGGGGCGTCGGTCACCGGCGCCTTCCAGGCGACGGTGTTCGTCGTCGTCTACGGCGTGTTCGGCGTGCGCGTCGCCGGCGGTCTCCCGGCCATCGGCCTGCTGGTCATCTACGCGATGGTTCTGGCCTTGGTGATCGGCGGCTTCGCCGCCATGCTCGCCCTGCGAACGGGATCGGCGGAGGCGGTGCAGAACGTCTTCCCGCTCACCTTCATCGGTCTGTTCATCTCATCTGCGTTCTTCCCCACCCAGCTGATGACGGGCATCTACCGCTCCATCGCCACCCGGAACCCGGTCACCTGGATGATCGACGGCATGCGCCATCAGGTGATCGCCGGCCTCGATTGGTCCGAGGGCGCCAAGTCGGTCGGCGTGGCGGCGGTCCTCGCCGTCCTCTCGATCGCCGGCGCCAACGCGGCGCTGCGAGCGCGGCTGCGGAGGGCGTCGTGACCACGACCGTCGCCCCGGCCGTCGGTCGTCCTGAGCGGACCACCTCCTGGGTGCCCGTCGCCCTCGCGCTGGCCCAGCGGAGCCTCGTGAGCATCCTGCGCATCCCGGCTGCAGTGATCCCCCTGGTGGCGATGCCGGTGTTCTTCGTGATCGCCTTCTCGGGCTCGTTCAGCTCGCTCACCAAGCTCCCGCAGTTCCCGACTCACAACATCCTGAGCTGGATGGTGCCCTTCGCCATCGTGCAGGGCTCGGCCTTCGCCGGCTTCGGTACCGGGTTCTCGATGGTGCGCGACATCGAGACGGGCTTCTACGACCGCATCCTGCTCGCGCCCGGCTCGCGGCTCGCGCTCCTCGTGGGGCCTGTCATCGCCGGCATCGTGCGCTGCACGTTCACCCTCGCAGTCGTGCTCGTGTTTGGGCTGGCGCTCGGGGCCGACCTCCCCGGAGGCATTGCCGGCGTCGGGGTGCTGTGGGTGGCATCGGTTGGCGTGGCCATGGTGGCCACCGGCTGGGCGCTTGGTCTCGTCTACCGAGTGCCCGATCAGCGCTCCGGGCCGCTGCTCCAGATCGGCATCTTCTTCTCGATGTTCCTGTCCACCGGCAATGTGCCCCTCGCTGCTCAGACGGGCTGGGTGCGCCACGTCGCCCAGTTCAACCCGCTCACCAACATCCTCGAGTTGGCCCGCCAGGGGTTCCTCGGCGGCGTGCGCTGGCGCACCACCTGGCCCGGCCTCGTCGCCATCGCCGGCTCGCTCGTCGTCCTCTGGGCATTCGCGGCGACGGGTCTGCGCAAGCTCACTCGTTGACCGCCGGCCCCTGACACTCTTCGACGTGCGGGCTTCTGCACGGAATCGATCGATTGGCGCAGGACTCTGGTGGGAGCGCAGCGAACGACCTTGGATGCGGAAATCTGGGGTACTAGCAGTTGGTGTGTGCGCAGCCGTGCTTGCAGGCGGGATCGGGGTGGCGGCCACAACCGTCGCCTCGAGGCAGGACGCGATCAGCGCGCCCCCGCTGGGACAGAACGCCCAGCGGTTCCTGGCCGCCACCGGCGACACGGCGGGCGCCACCGCACCGGCCGAGTCGCGGCAGGCACCAGCAGCTGCGGATAAGGGCGATGATGCCCTTCTGGCGGGGAACTACACACCCAACGGCTTCCGCATCGCCCCGGCTGGGAACCAGGTGCCGGTCTTCAACTTCCCTCTTGGTCTCGTCGCCACCCCGGATGGCAAGCAGGTCATCGTGTCATCCGACAGCGGCGGGATGCAGGGGCTCACCACCATCGATGCGGCGAGCCTCTCGCCGACCCACACGCCAGCGGCCAACCTGTTCATCGGCGTGGCTGCCACGGGTGACGGCCGGGTCTACGCGAGCGGCGGCAACGCCGACCGGGTGTTCCGCATGCGCCTCCTTGGGCCAACCCTGGTGCACGAGGACCTCACGGAGGCGGCCCCCTTCCCCAACCACAATGCGATCAACGGGATCGCGTCACGCTCCAAAGCACCCGAGGTGCCCGCTGGCAATGGCATCACCGTCAAGGGCTACCCCGGCGCGAGCGTGCTCGACGGCAAGTACCTCTACGTAGCGGGCACGCTCAGCGAACCGAGCGGCACCGGCGGCGACGCCTGCCCGAACGGCCAGGCGGTCTGCGGGCGGGTCAGCGTCATCGACACCACCACCGACACCGTCGTCCGTCGTGTCCCCGTGGGCATCGACGCCTACGCCCTCGCTCTCGATACGGCGCACCACGCGCTCTACGTCACGAACTGGGCGGACGAAGCCGGCCGCGGCGTCGGGCGCGGCCCCGAGGGCGCCGACGTCGGCACGGTGTCCACGGTCGACATCTCCGATCCGCTCCACGCCGCCGAGATCGGCTGGGTTCCCGTGGGGCACCACCCCACCGCATTGCAGCTGAGCCACGGCGGCGACCGGCTGTTCGTCGCCAACACGAACGACGACACGATCACCGTGCTCGACGTCGGTCCGGGGGGCGAGCTGACAAACCCGAAGGTGGAGTCGGTGCAGCCCGCGAAGGGAACCCAGGTCGGTGCCCACCCGGACGCGTTCGCGCTCTCGCCCGACGGGAGCACCCTGTTCGTCGCCCTCGCCGGGCTCAACGCCGTGGAGGTGCGCGACGGCCACACGGGCGCGCCGATGCGCCACCGGCCCGTCTACATCCCGACCGGCTGGTATCCGTCGGCGCTGCTCGTCACCGACGCGCCGGGGGACGGCCCCGGCTACCGCCTCTGGGTGGCCAACGCCAAGGGCGCGGGTGCCGCCACGGGCGGCGGGTCGGGCATGAACCTCAGCATCGGCGGCGACGGGAACCCGCTCACGGGCACCGTGAGCGTCGTCGACCTGCCCGCCCCCGGGAAGCAGGAGTCCGACTGGACCAACGCGGTCGTGTCGAACGACCGGCTCGTGGACCTCGACGCGAAGCCCTGCCGTCCGCCGGCAGGGATCACCGTGTCCGAGGTGCTGTGCCCGCCACGTGGGAAGCGGAGCCCCGTCAAGCACGTCGTCTACATCGTCACGGAGAACAAGACCTTCGACCAGTACTTCGGCGACCTCGATCCCGCCACCTACGACGCCGATCCCACCTACCTCCTCTACGGCGACCCAGTGACACCCAACCACCATGCGATGGCGAAGCAGTACAGCCTGAGCGATCGCTTCTTCTCCGATGCTCAGGTGTCCGTCACCGGCCACTCGTGGACCTCCGGCGCCGTGGCCACCGACCACAACGAAAAGACCTTTCAGGCCGACTACGACGAGGGCCTCCGCGGCAACCACGGCAATGGCGACCCTCTCAAGCCTGGGGTCAACGCCGAGCAGGGCGGGTCGAAGATCAATGAGGCCGAGGAGGAGCTCGACGACCCCGAAGGCGGCTACATCTTCGAGGCCTTCAAGCGGGCGGGTGCCAAGCCACCCCTCAGGGGCGCTCCGAGCTCCGGGAAGCAGACGGACGTGCCGCTGTCGATGGCCATCTACGGCGAGTCGACGGCGCGCGAGTCGGGCGACATGAGCGCGTTCAAGGCGCCAGGGTGGAAGGACGGTGATCTCCAGTACTTCGACACGTGCCGCGCGCACCAGTTCATCGCGGGCGTGGCCCCTGACGGTCCCGTCGTGCCAGGGAGCGCTCCGGATCAGTTCCAGGACTGCGAAGGCCGCACACTCCCGGCTCCCTTCAACCTTGCCCAATGGACTGCGGTCAAGCGGGGCACGGGCATCGACGTCATGCCGAACTTCATCTACATGTCGCTGCCGGTGAACCACACGCTCGGTACCAACCTCGGGAGCCCCACGCCGGCATCGATGGTGGCCGACAACGACTACGCCATCGGACTGATCACCGAAGCCTTGTCCAAGAGCCCCTTCTGGGAGTCGACGGTCATCATGCAGACCGAGGACGACACCCAGGCGGCCGGCGACCACATCTCGCCTCTGCGCGACTACCTCCAGGTGAGCGGCCCGTGGGCCAAGCAGGGCGCGAACCACCAGTGGGGTTCGATGCCGTCGCTCCTGCGCACGATCGAGCAGATCTTCGATGTGAAGCCGATCTCGCTGTTCGACCGATTGGCGTCGCCGCAGCACGGCGCCTTCCGCACCACCCTGGCAGAGGGCCCGAACAAGGCGCCTTACACAGCGATCGTGCCCAAGGTCCCGTTTGCACTGAACGAACCGGGTGCCGTCGGGCAGGCTCAATCGGCGTCGATGGACTTCAGCACGTACGACCGCATCGACGAGGACCTGCTCAACGCCATCTTGTACGCGGACGCCCGCCATCTCCCGCTTCGACCACCCGGGGGCTGATGGAGGCTCGTCGCGCACCCGCTTGCGAGCGGGGGCCACGCATGCGTGCTACGAAGGCCGCACGCGCGATCAGAGGGTGGTGGCTCGATGGAGATCTCAGTCACGGTCAACGGGTCCGTCCACAGGAGCGAGGTGGAGCCCAGGCGGCTCCTCGTCCACCACATCCGCGACGACATCGGGCTGACCGGCACCAACGTCGGATGCGACACGTCGAGCTGCGGCGCATGCACGGTGCTCGTCGATGGCGAGTCGGTGAAGTCGTGCACGATGCTCGCGGTCCAAGCCGACGGCCGGGAGATCACCACGATCGAAGGCCTGGCCGACGGCGCCACGATGCACCCGGTGCAGGAGGCGTTCCGCGAGCACCACGGCCTGCAATGCGGCTTCTGCACCCCCGGCATGGTGATGGCGGCCGTGTCGCTGCTACAAGAGCACCCCGACCCCTCCGAGGGTGAGGTGCGCGAGGGCCTCGAGGGCAACCTGTGCCGCTGCACCGGCTACCACAACATCGTGAAGGCGGTGCTGGCCGCAGCGAGCGCAGGGGCAAACCGATGACCGCCGTCGTCGGCACCCGGATGGTGCGCAAGGAGGATCCGGAGCTGCTCACGGGTGAGGGTCGCTTCATCGACGACCTCGCCATACCCGGCGCCCGTTGGCTCGGTATGGTGCGCAGCCCCTTCGCCCACGCTCGCATCTCGAGCATCGACACAACCGACGCTCGAGCGATCCCAGGCGTCGAGGCGGTGCTCACGGGCACCGACCTGCGCGATGCCTGGTTGGCTCCGATGCCATGCGCGTGGCCGGTCACCGGCGACATGAAGAACCCCGAGCACTTCCCGGTGGCGATCGACAAGGCCTGCTACGTGGGCGACATCGTGGCCGTGGTCGTGGCCGAGAGCCGGTATGTGGCGGCCGATGCGGTGGATGCCGTCGTCGTCGACTACGAGCCGCTCGAAGTGGTTGTCAGCCTGGAGGACGCACTGTCCGACCGCGTGGTGATCCACGAGGCCCTGGGCACCAACACGTCGTACACGTGGGAGCTCATCCCGGATGCTGCCGCGGTCGATGCCGCCTTCGCAGCCGCAGCCCACACCGTGAAGGAGCGATACATCCAGCAGCGACTGATCCCCGCAGCCATGGAGCCGCGTGGCGTGGTGGTGGTTCCGCAGCCCCATGGCGGTGAGGTCACCGTGTGGTCGGCAACCCAGATCCCGCACATCCTCAAGGTGATGCTCGCGGCCACCACCGGGATGCCCGAGCACAAGCTGCGGGTGATCGCGCCGGCGGTCGGCGGTGGGTTCGGATCGAAGCTCGACGTCTACGCCGAGGAGCTCATCGCTCTGGCTGTGGCTCGCCAGCGACGGGTGCCCACCCGGTGGACGGAGAGCCGCAGCGAGAACGCGCACGCCACCATCCAGGGTCGTGGCCAGATCCAGGACATGGAGCTGGCCGCCGACGCGGACGGCAAGGTCACCGCCGTCCGCGTGCACCTGCTCGCCGACATGGGTGCGTACCTGCAGCTCGTCACGCCAGGCATCCCCCTACTGGGCGCGTTCCTCTACCACGGGCTCTACGACGTGCCCGCCTACTCGTTCACCTGCACCTCGGTGTTCACCAACAAGACGCCCACCGACGCCTACCGCGGCGCCGGTCGTCCTGAGGCCACCTACGCCATCGAGCGGGCCATGGATGCGTTGGCCCGCCAGATGGGCATCGGGCCCGACGAGGTCCGCCGGCGCAACTTCATCCCCACCGACGCCTTTCCCTACAACAGCGCGGGGGGGCTGGTGTTCGACAGCGGCGACTACGCGCCCAACCTGGCCCGGGCCCTCCAGCTCGTGCGCTGGGACGAGCGCAAGGCCGAGCAGGCCAAGCGGCGCGCCGCGGGCGACACGGTGCAGCTCGGCCTCGGCATCTCCACCTACGTCGAGATGTGTGGCCTGGCCCCCAGCCGGGTGCTCGCGTCGCTCAACTATGGCGCCGGCGGCTGGGAGGCCGCCCAGGTGCGGGTGCTGCCCACCGGCACCGTGCAGGTCGTCACGGGGGCCACGCCGCACGGGCAGGGTCACGAGACGACGTGGTCGATGCTCGTGGCCGACAAGCTCGGCGTCAGTCCCGACGACGTGGAGGTGCTCCACAGCGACACCGCCATATCGCCCACCGGCATGGACACCTACGGCTCGCGGTCGTTGGCTGTGGGCGGCACGGCCATCGTGATGGCGGCCGACAAGGTGATCGACAAGGCGCGCACCCTGGCCGCCCACCAGCTCGAGGTGGCCGAGGACGACCTCACCTTCACCGACGGCACGTTCCACGTCGCCGGCAGTCCCGACAAGGAGCTGTCCATCCAGGCGCTGGCCTTCCAGGCCTTCACGGCTCACGATCTCCCTGACGGCATGGAGCCCAACCTCAACGCGTCGGTCACGTGGGATCCGCCCAACTTCGTGTTCCCCTTCGGCAGCCACATCGCGGTCGTGGAGATCGACACCGAGACGGGCATGGTCCACCTCGTCGACTACATCGCCGTGGACGACTGCGGCAACCAGGTCAACCCCCTCATCGTGGAGGGGCAGGTCCACGGCGGCATCGCGCAGGGCGTGGCCCAGGCTCTGTTCGAGGAGGCCGTCTACGACGACGACGGCACCCTCAAGAACCCGACGTTCATGGATTACCTCGTGCCGTCGGCTGCGGAGCTGCCGAGCTTCACGCTCGACCACACCACTACACCGAGCCCCACCAACCCGATTGGCGCCAAGGGAATCGGGGAGGCCGGCACGATCGCCAGCACCCCCGCCGTGATGAACGCCATCGCTGATGCGCTCTCGCCCTACGGCATCACCGACATCGAGATGCCTGCCTCACCCGAACGAGTTTGGCAGGCCATCCAATCCAGCAACGGAGGTGCGCGATGATCCCGAGCGCGTTCGACTACGTGCGGGCCGACTCGGCGGACGGTGCGATCGCGGCGCTCACCGAGCACGGCGACGAGGCGAAGCTCCTCGCTGGGGGCCACTCGCTGCTGCCGCTCATGAAGCTCCGCCTGGCGGCACCGTCGGTGCTCGTCGACATCGGTCGGCTGGCCGAGCTCTCCTATGTGCGCGATGCGGGCGATCACATCGCCATCGGTGGCCTCACCCGTCACCACGACCTCGAGACGAGCGACCTCTTGGGCGAGCAGGCACCGATCCTGCGCCACGCGGCCGGTCAGGTGGGCGACCCGCAGGTCCGCCACTGCGGCACCATCGGCGGGTCGATCGCCCACGGTGACCCGGCATCAGACCTGCCCGCCGTGCTCATCGCGTTGCGGGCGACCTTGGTCGCGCGAGGCCCCGCCGGTGAGCGCACCATCGAGGTGGACGACTTCTTCACGGGCTTCCTCGAGACCGCGCTCGAGCCCACAGAGCTCCTCACGGAGATCCGCGTGCCCAAGGTCGGCGGCGCAGGGTGGTCGTTCCAGAAGTTCAACCGCCGGGCCCAGGACTGGGCCATCGTCGGCGTCGCCCTCGTGCGCAACGGCTCCACCGGAATCGGCCTGGTCAACATGGGGTCGCGCCCGTTGCGTGCGTCGGCCACCGAGGCAGCTCTCGCCGGAGGCGCGTCAGCGCCCGATGCGGCGGCCGTGGCTGACGAGGGCACCGAGCCCTCGGCCGATCTCAACGCCAGCGTCGAGTTCCGTCGCCACCTGGCCCAGGTCCTCGTGCGCCGCGCCATCGACGAAGCCACTGCCAACCAAGGTCGATAGCCTCGGCTGATGAGCCGGGAGGTCGTCGACGTCGCCGAGGTGGAGCGGGCCTTCGCGCAGCACGGCTACCTCGCTGACGCGGGCCTGGCCACGGGTGTCTTCCTGGCTCTGCGGCTCCAGCGTCCCCTGCTCCTCGAGGGCGAGGCGGGGGTGGGCAAGACCGAGGTGGCCAAGACGCTCGCCCGCTGGACCGGCGGCGAGCTCATCCGCATCCAGTGCTACGAGGGCCTCGACGCCGCGCAGACGGTCTACGAGTGGGACCACGCACGGCAGCTTCTCCACCTGCGCGCCGCTGAGGCCGTCGGCGCCGCATCCGGGCAGAGCACCGAGGTGCTCGAGGGTGAGCTCTACACCGAGCGGTTCCTCGTGCGACGACCCCTGCTGCAAGCCATCGCCCCCCGCAACGGGGCCGCCCCGCCCATCCTGCTGATCGATGAGCTCGACCGCGCCGACGACGAGTTCGAGGCCTTCCTGCTCGAGGTGCTCGGTGAGTGGTCGATCACGATCCCCGAGCTGGGCACGTTCCGTGCGGAAGAGCCGCCGATCGTGGTGATCACGTCGAACCGCACGCGCGACCTCCACGACGCACTGAAGCGCCGCTGCCTCTACCACTGGGTCGAGCACCCCGACTTCGACCGCGAGGTGGCGATCGTTCGCCTTCGCGCTCCCGACGTGCCCGAGCGCCTCGCCCGTCAGGTGGCCGCAGCGGTGGAGAGCCTGCGAGCCGAAGGCCTCTACAAGCCACCCGGCGTGGCCGAGACGATCGACTGGGCCGAGGCGCTCCACACCCTCGGCCGAGCCACCCTCGACGAGGCGACGGTCACGGCCACGCTCGGCACGGTCCTCAAGTACCGCGAGGACCAGGAGCGCGTCAGGGGCAAGGGCGTGGGTGCGCTCGTGCAGGCCGCCGTGCTGCGGGGCATGTGATGGCCGCGGATGTCGAGGTGGTGGCCGTGGCGATGGCTCGGGCGCTGCGAGGTCTCGGGGTGGCCGCACCGCCGGACTCGTCGCTCGCGTTCGCAGCGGCCCTGGCCGAGGTGGGCATCGGGAGGCGGGACCACGTCTACTGGGCGGGCCGCGCCACCCTCGTGCACCGCCCCGAGGACGTGCCCACCTACGACCGCGTGTTCGCCGCCCTCTTCGACGGCCGCCGGGGCGACGACGACGGCGTGCTCCAGCCGGCTGCCGTCGAGCACATCACCCTGCTCGTCGATGCCGACGATGACGCGGGTCGTGGTGATGGCGACATCGTCGACGGACCAGTGCTGACCCTGCGCTGGAGCGACCGGGAGGTGCTCCGCGACAAGGACTTCGCACTGTGCACGGTGGCTGAGCTCGATGAGGCCCACCGCCTCATGGCCGACTTGTGTGTCGTCGGCGCGCGGCGTCGATCCCGCCGTCTCCGGGCGACGCGCCGTGCCCGCGGCGCGGTCGATCTGCGCGCCACGGCGCGCCGAGCCCTGCGCACCGGGGGCGAGCCCCTTCGGACTGTCCACCGAGTGCCCGGTGACCGACCGCGCCGGATCGTGCTCCTCTGTGATGTCTCGGGCTCGATGGAGTCGTACGCCAGGGCCCTGGTCCGCTTCGCGCACGCTGCCGTGGCCGGCCGCACCCAGGTGGAGGTGTTCACCCTCGGCACTCGCTGCACGCGGATCACGCGCGAGCTGCGCTCTCGCGATCCCGATGCCGCCCTGCACGCGGCTGCCGGCGCGGTCGACGACTGGTCGGGCGGCACGCGCCTCGGCGAGGGCCTGCGCACCTTCAACCACGAGTGGGGGGTGCGAGGGATGGCGCGCGGCGCCACGGTGGTGATCCTCTCCGACGGATGGGACCGCGGCGATCCGTTGGTGCTCGGCGAGCAGGTGCGCCGATTGCGCCGTGTCGCCCACCAGCTGATCTGGGTGAATCCGCTGAAGGCCACGCCCGGCTTCGCGCCGCTGGCTCGGGGGATGGCGGCGGCACTCCCACACATCGACGTGCTCCTGGAGGGCCACTCGTTGCGCTCCCTCGAGGCGCTGGCAAAGGTGATCGAAGGATGAGCGCCTGATGAAGGAGCTGTTGCGCGACCTCGAGCGCTGGCGGAAGCAGGGCAAGCGCGTCGCGCTCGCACGCGTGGTCGACATCGAGGGGTCGGGTCCGCGGCAGCCGGGCGCCGCGATGGCGGTGAGCGAGGACGGCGAGGTGATCGGGTCTGTGTCCGGCGGGTGCGTCGAGGGCGCCGTCGTCACCGAGGCGCTCCAGGTGCTCGCCACCGGTGATCGGCGCGTCGTCACCTTCGGCTACAGCGACGACGATGCGTTCGCCGTGGGCCTGACGTGCGGTGGAACGGTGCACCTGTACCTCGAACCGTTGGACTGGTAGCGCCGATGGCCGAGGTCACCTTCGACGCGCTGCGCGACGCGATCCGTGCCCACCGGCCGACCCTGCTGGTGACCGTCGTGGAGGGCCCGGGCACCGGCGACAAGCTCCTCCTGGTGGAGGGTGCCGAGGTCGCGGGGGCGCTCGCTGACCCGGATCTCGAGCGGGTGGTCCGGCGCGATGCGGAGGCCTCACTCGCGGCAGGGACGACGTCGGTGCGTCGCTACGGCCCCCACGGCGAGGCCAACGAAGCGGCCGTGATGGTGTTCTTCGAGACGTACGCGCCACCACCGCGCCTCATCATCTTCGGGGCGGTCGACTTCACGGCGGCGCTCGTGCGCGTGGCCAAGGTGCTCGGCTACCACGTCACCGTGTGCGACGCGCGGGAGGTGTTCGCCACACCGGCGCGTTTCCCGCTGGCTGATGAGATCGTCGTCGACTGGCCCCATCGCCACCTCGAGAAGGTGGGCGCCTCGCTCGGGCCGCGCGATGCCATCTGCGTGCTCACCCACGACGTGAAGTTCGACGTCCCCGCCATCGTCACCGCGCTCCGGACGCAGGTGGGCTATCTCGGGGCCATGGGATCGCGCCGCACCACCGATCAGCGCGCCGAGCGCCTCCGGGCCGAGGGCGTGACCGATGCAGACCTGGCCCGCCTCATGGCGCCCATCGGCCTCGACCTCGGCGCTCGCACACCGGAGGAGACAGCTGTGGCCATCTGTGCCGAGATCATCGCCCAGCGCACGGGCAGCGCCGCGCCCAGCCTCCGCACGGCCCAGGGCCCGATCCACCGCTGACCACAGGCTCGGCTCGGTCTCAGGGTGCCGCGGTTCGGGTAGCCACCCGGCCATGGGAGCTGTCACTCGGGTGCTGGATGCTGAACCGGTCGAGTCGCTGGCCGCCTACGTCGAGCTCGGCGGCGGCAAGGCGCTCACGGCAGCTCGGGCTTCGGAGCCTGTGGCGGTCATCGAGGTCGTCGAGGCTTCAGGTCTGCGTGGCCGCGGCGGCGCCGGCTTCCCAACCGGCACCAAGTGGCGGACGGTGGCCGGGATGGGCGGTGCGGCCCCGGTCACGGTCGTGGTGAACGCGGCCGAGGGCGAGC
>JBKJSO010000125.1:0-5496 GCA_046595835.1 Acidimicrobiales bacterium
CTCGCGATCGCGGGCGACACGACGCTGTCCGACGGCGAGGCCATCACCGGGAGATCGAAGTGGAAGGCGTCGATCTCCCAGGAGATGTCGACCTCCTCCGGATCCCGGGTTCGCCGGCTCGGCACGATCGCGATCTCGTCGAAGCCGTAGGCGCGACGGCCCGACTTGCCGATGCCGATCTCCACGTCAGCCATGGCTGCGGACCCTCCAGCGGGGGATGAGGAAGGCGACATGGTAGCCCGCTGACCCGCGTCCCCAGCACAACGGCCCCTCCCTCATCCGGCCGTGCTGACCGGTTCCGAGGGGACCCGGGCCCGAGGCGCCACGGCGATCAGGAGCGGTTCGAGCGTGCTCGAAGGAGGTCGTCGCAGAACCCCACCAACCCGCTCACCAGCGCCGCCGGCGCCTCCCATGGCACGAAGTGCCCGCAGTCGGTCAGTCGCTGCGGACCGACGTGGTCCGGGAACACCAATGCGGCCATCTGGTCGAAGTCGGGATAGATGACGTGGTCGGAGGGCCCGAAGAGGAGCAGCGCGCGGGTGTGGTCGTTGCGGGCGAGCAGCCCTGGCTCGCTCTGCTTGGTGGGATCGAACGCGCTCTCGTACGCCGCGAACGAAGCGCGGAGCTTGGTGGCGTCCCCGAAGGGCTCGGTGTGGAAGTCGATGATGTCCCCTCCCCCGAACCGACCCATGGGAGCGGGCGCGTCGCCGAGGAAGGCGCCCGGGTGGGCCCAGAAGCGCGAGGTGTAGAAGGTCGCGATGTAGCGCCGCCGTTGCTCGGGTGTGGCCAGCTCGGCGGCGAGCGCGTCGGCGTCGGTGCCTTGGCGCACGAAGTAGTCGCTCGCTTCGCGAGCGGGGCGGCTGCGCAGGCCGGCCATGCGCACCTTGTCGAAGGGCAGCGGCGAGTTGAACAGCACGAGCCGGTCGACGAGGGACGGGAACCGCAGCGCCATGTCCTGCACCACTGGACCGCCGAGGTCGCCGCCGCACAGCACCACCTCGTCATGACCGAGCTCGGCCAGGAGCGCCTGCAGATCGCGGCTGTGGGAGGGGACATCGCCAACGCCGTCAGGGGCGATGTCGCTGTCGCCGAATCCACGCAGGTCGGGAACGATCACCTCGAACCCGGCCTCTGCCAGGGGCTCGATCACCTTCCACCAGATGCGCTTCGACTCGGGCCACCCGTGCACAAGCAGCAACGGCACCCCGCCGATGTGCTCGCGCACGTACGCCTGTCCGAACCCGCGGCCGCCGAACCTGTGGGTGGCGAACCTCGTCGGATCGATGTCGGGGTGGACCATGTGGGGGACCCTAGGAGGCGGTCGTGGTGGATCAGCTCACGCGCCGAGGCCCGACGCCACCTCGTCGATGAGCGCCCACAGCGCGTCGACATGGCTCGCCTGCGTGGCCTGGGTGCCGATCGCGACGCGGATGGTGAAGCGGCCGGCGAGACGGGTGTGGGTGAGCAGGAAGCGCTCCGACGCGTTGACGGCGGCGAGGAGGGCCTCAGTCGCGTCGTCGCCGTCGACGTGCCGGAGGCAGACGAGGTCGAGCGGGTGCGGCGCACACAGCTCGAGGCGGGGGTGGGCCGCCACCCGTGCGGCGAAGGTCTGGGCCAGCTCGATGTGGTTGCGCACGTACCGACGCAGCCCGTCGACCCCATAGGACCGCAGCACGAACCAGAGCTTCAGCGACCGGAACCGACGCCCGAGCGGGACCTGCCAATCGCGGTAGTCGATCACGGCACCCGACTCGCTGGAGGCGTTGCGGAGATACTCAGGCAGCACGCTGAGCGCGCCGAGCAGCGCGGCGCGCTCAGCCACCCAGAAGCAGTCGCAGTCGAAGGTCGTGAGCAGCCACTTGTGGGGGTTCACGCAGAAGCTGTCGGCCCCGTCGAGGCCGTCGACCATCCAGCGCAGCTCGGGGAGCACCAGCGCGGAACCGGCGTGGGCGGCATCGACGTGCAGCCACGCTCCCTCGGTAGCGCACGCCTCGGCCATGGCGCGGACCGGGTCGATCGCTGTCGACGACGTCGTGCCCACGTTGGCGACCACGAAGAACGGCGTGAGCCCGGCGGCTCGATCCTCGGCCATTGCGCGAGTGAGGGCGTCCGGATCGAGCGCAAAGTCGCTGTCGACGTCGACGAGCCGGAGCTGCTCGGGTGCCAGGCCGGCGACCCGCAGGGCCTTCTCGATGGAGCTGTGGGCCTGTGTGGAGGTGTACGCCCGCAGGTGCGTGAAGGGACCGTCACCGGCGGTGCGCCAGCGGGCCGCCAGCAGTGCGCACAGCGTGGCGCTCGACGCGGAGTCCTGGATCACGCCCCCACCGGGACCGTTGGACCGGAAGCGCTCGGGCAGGCCGAACAGCTCCGCCATCCAGTCGAGCATGTGCGTCTCGAGCTCGGTGCAGGCCGGCGAGGTGGTCCACAGCATGCCGACCACGCCGAGGCCGGACGACACGAGGTCGGCGAGCACCGAAGGGCCCGACGACCCGGTGGGGAAGTAGCCGAACCACCCCGGGTGTTGCCAGTGGCTGAGCCCCGGGACGACAACGCGGTCGAGGTCGGCCAGGAGGTGGGCGAAGTCCTCCGGAGCGTCCGGTGGCGATGGGGGGAGCTGCGCTCGGACCCAGCCCGGTTCGACCGCGCTCTGCACCGGATGCTCCTCGATCGTCTCGAGGTAGCGGGCCACCCACTCCACCACCTCGTGGCCGTGGCGCCGGAACTCATCCGGGGTCCAGTGCAGGGACGGCGCGGGATCGGACATCGCGGCGAGGCTACGGGTCGTAGGCGATCCGTGAGGTCGCCACTACACTTCCTCCATGGCGACCCCTCCTAGCCCCTTCGCTGGTGATCCAGAGGGCGCGACGGTGAGCGGCGACGCCCCCGATGGTGCCGGCTTCCCGCCGAAGTTCGCCAAGGAAGGGCTCACGTTCGACGACGTCCTGCTGCTCCCCGCCGAGTCCAACGTGCTGCCCAACGAGGTCAGCACCGGCACGCGCCTCACGCCGCGCATCGAGCTGGCCATCCCGATCGTGTCCGCAGCCATGGACACGGTCACGGAGGCCCCTCTGGCCATCGCGATGGCTCGCCTCGGCGGCATCGGCATCGTCCACCGCAACCTCTCCGTTGAGGATCAGGTCAGCGAGGTCGACCGCGTCAAGCGCAGCCAGAGCGGGATGATCACCGACCCCGTCACGCTCCCGCCCGACGCTCCCGTCAGGGCCGCGCTCGATCTCATGGCCCGCTTCAAGATCTCGGGCATCCCGATCACCGACGGCGGCGGCAAGCTCGTGGGGATCCTCACGAACCGCGACCTTCGCTTTGTGGACGATCACGATCAGCCCATCGAGCGGGTGATGAAGGCCGCCCCCCTCGTCACGGCGCCAGTGGGCACCACGCTCGAGCAGGCGAAGGACCTCCTCTGGCAGCACCGCATCGAGAAGCTGCCCATCGTCGACGAACGGGGCCTGCTCCGCGGCCTCATCACCGTCAAGGACATCAAGAAGCAGACCGAGTACCCGCACGCCACCCAGGACGAGAAGGGTCGCCTCCGGGTGGGGGCCGCAGTAGGCGTCGGGCCCGACGCCGTGGACCGGGCCGAAGCGCTCGTGGCCGCCGGTGTCGACGTGCTCGTCGTCGACACGTCACATGGGCACTCCCAAGGCGTGATCGACATCGTGAAGACCATCAAGGGCGGCTTCGACATCGAGGTGCTGGGCGGCAACATCGTCACGGCCGACGCCGTCGATGCCATGGTCGCTGCCGGCGTCGACGGTGTGAAGGTCGGGGTAGGACCTGGGTCGATATGCACCACCAGGGTCGTTGCGGGCGTGGGGGTTCCGCAGCTCACGGCCATCTACGACTGCGCGGTCGCCGCGAGGCGCCACGGTGTCACGCTCATCGCCGACGGCGGCATCCAGCTCTCGGGCGACATCCCCAAGGCGCTCGCCGCCGGCGCCGACGTCGTCATGCTCGGCTCGCTGCTGGCCGGGGTGGACGAGTCGCCGGGCGAGGTCGTCCTGCACCAGGGCGAGCGGTTCAAGGAGTACCGGGGCATGGGCTCGCTGGGCGCCATGAAGGCGCGGTCCTTCTCCAAGGACCGCTACTTCCAGGGTGACGTGGTCGACACCGACAAGCTCGTGCCCGAGGGCATCGAAGGTCGCGTCGCCTACAAGGGCCCGCTGGCCAACGTCGTCTACCAGCTCGTCGGCGGGCTCCGACAGGCGATGGGCTACTGCGGCACCGCCACCGTCGCCGAGCTCAAGGAGCGGGGCCGATTCGTGCGCATCACGGGAGCTGGCTTGCGTGAGAGCCACCCCCACGACATCACGATCACCAAGGAAGCACCGAACTACTGGTGACGGTCGGGTACCCACCACGACCGTCGATACGCGTGGTGGCCCATGGCTGACGATGGTGGAGACTCCTCGACCGTGACAGCGCTCCTCGAGGCCACAGGGCTGCGCAAGGCCTTCGGCGACCTGCAAGCCGTCGACGGCGTCACCTTGCACGTCCACGCGCGAGAGCGGGTCGCCATCGTCGGACCCAACGGTGCGGGCAAGACGACGACCTTGCTCATGGTGCTCGGCGCCATCGATCCGGACGAGGGCACCGTCCACATCGCGGGCCACCCGCTGCCCGTCGAACGCCACCTCGCGATGCGCTCGGTCGGCTTCGCGGCGGGATACCTCCCCCTCCCCGACCGGCTCAAGGTCACCGAGGCACTGCGGTTCTTCGCCGACCTCTCCGAGGTGGCCGAGCCCGAGCAAGCCGTCGACGACGTGATCCGCGAGCTCGACATCGATCACCTCCGCGGCAAGCTCTGCATGCACCTGTCGTCGGGCCAACGCACGTTGGTCGGGATCGCCAAGGCCACCCTGCATCGGCCCCGCCTGCTCGTGCTCGACGAGCCGACGGCGTCGCTCGACCCGGACATCGCCTTTCGTGTGCGCGACCGTCTCGCCCAGATCAACGAGCAGCACCACACCGCCCTGCTGCTCACGAGCCATGACATGCGCGAGGTCGAGACGCTCACCGAGCGGGTGGTGTTCCTGCGTGGCGGCAAGGTGATCGCCGACGGGCCGCCGAACCAGGTCGCGGCCGACGGCGGCCACGCATCGCTCGAGGCGCTGTTCCTTGCCGAAGCAGCGCGGCATCGGGAGGCCCAGCTGTGAGCACCGCCGCTGACACCGCGTTCAGCTGGCGGCACGTCTGGGCGGTCGTGCGCCGTCAGGCGCTCGTGCAGTACCGGAACCCCGGGATGTGGTTCCTGCTGCTCGCCCTTCCCGTCGTCGACGTCGTCCTGTTCTCGTCGATCGGGGTGGCCTACGGCACCGGCAAGGCGCCGGTGCGACTGCTCTTCACCGGCATCATGCTCTTCCACCTCGTCTGGCAGCTCACGCTGGCCGGGTCGTTGGGCTTCCTCGAGGAGGTGTGGTCGCGCAACGTGCTCAACCTGCTCACCACGCCGATCCGGGAGATCGAGTACGCCGTCGC
>JBKJSO010000144.1:0-12264 GCA_046595835.1 Acidimicrobiales bacterium
GTCGGTGATCTCCTCGAGGATCGACTCAGCGTCAAGGTCGAAGCCCACCTGGGTGCCGTCCCAGCGCGAGTAGCGAAAGTGCGGGCCGGCCATCGCTGCCACCGTATCGACCAAACCGGTTCTGTGAAGCGTCACCACCGAATGGCGGTGGTGAGGGTGCAGAGATCGGGGGTGGGGGGGCGGTCAGGCCCTCGCGCGGTAGGTGGCCCGCTGGCCCACGGCGTCCTTGTTGAGCCGCTTGCTCAGGTGCAAGCCCTCGAGGACCAGCTCCACGGCGGACGCGACGGAGGCGGCCGACTCGTCGCCGCCGATGAGCGCGGTGACCGCCTCGCGCAATGCCAGCTGCTGCTCGACCAATGTGACGTACTCGGCGGAGGTGACGTCTTCGCCGGTGTGGATCACCGCTCCCTCGTCGAAGCTGGCCACGATGGGACGGAACTGCTCAGGCGTGAAGCGATCCTTGAACACGGTGAGCACGGCCGCCTTCACGAGCGTCTCGGCGATCTGCGCATCGCGGCCCTCTTCGAGCGACTCGATCTCGATCTTGCCCATCATGGATGCCGGTAGCGCATCAAGGTCGCTCACCCGAGGCGACACCTCGCGCTCGCCGTGGCGCAGCGCGCGGCGCGCCGCGTTGGCCACCATCACCTCGTGGTTCGTGATCGTGAAGCGCACCGACACACCCGAGCGCTGGTTGATGTGGGGGCTGGACCGGGCGAGGTGCGAGAGCGTGGCGACGATCTCCGTCATGTAGTCGGGGACCGATACCCGCACGCCGTCGGCGGACAACGGGGTGGCCTCCTGGAGGGCGATCGCCACCTCCGTGGCGACCTCGAGGGGGTAGTGGGTGCGGATCTGCGAGCCGAAGCGATCCTTCAGCGGCGTGATGATCCGTCCTCGGTTCGTGTAGTCCTCGGGGTTGGCCGACGCGAACAGGACGAGGTCGAGCGGCAGGTTGATCTTGTAGCCCCGCACCTGGATGTCGCGCTCCTCGAGCACGTTGAGCAGGCCGACCTGGATGCGCTCGGCGAGGTCCGGCAGCTCGTTGATCGCGAAGATCCCGCGGTTCGTGCGGGGCACGAGCCCGTAGTGCAGGGTGAGCTCATCGGAGAGGTAGCGACCCTCCGCCACCTTGATCGGGTCGACCTCGCCGATGAGGTCGGCGATCGAGGTGTCCGGGGTGGCGAGCTTCTCGCCGAAGCGACGGCTGCGGTGCACCCACTCGATCGGCGTGTCCTCGCCGTGCTCGGCCACGAGGTCGCGAGCGTGCCTCGACACCGGGGCGTAGGGGTCGTCGTTGATCTCGGAGCCGACCACGATCGGCATCCACTCGTCGAGGAGCTCCACGAGCCCACGGATCATCCGTGTCTTGGCCTGTCCGCGCTCCCCCAGGAAGATCACGTCGTGCCCAGCGAGCAGCGCGTTCTCGAGCTGCGGCAGCACCGTGTCCTCATAGCCGAGGACGACGGGGAACAGGGGCTCCCCCGACTGGATGCGGGCGATGGCGTTGCGTCGAAGCTCCTCCTTCACAGGAACCGACGTCCAGCCCGACTCGCGGAGCTGGCCGAGCGTGGCGGGGGCGGGGTGCGTCATGGCGCCAACCTATCGCCGCGCCTCGGCGGCCGTCCCGGCGCGAGGGCTGGCACGCGAGGGTCCGCGGAGGTCACCCTTGCGCGGTGCGCCTCCGGACCTTCCTCGGGATGTGGGCGATCCTCGCGTTCACCGTCGGTGTCACCGTGGTGACGAAGGATCGCCTCGACGCCGGCGGACACGGAGGCGACCAGGTCGTGTCAGGTCCCGACGGCACGCCGGGCTCCGCTTCCACGACGACGTCGGGCCCCACCCCCGCCCCTGGGCAGCTGCGCGTGCAGGGGACGATCACAGCACTGCACCTCGAGGGCGCAGTGCTCTCGCCGAGGCAGCTGCCCACGCCGCTCACCATCGTCTCTGACCGCGGGTTCGGGAACGGGGGCGAGCTCACCGGCGTGCTCGTCGACGGCAAGCCGAGCACGATCGTGTGGGACGGCGGACGGCCCTTCGAGCTTTCGGGCGGCGTGGGCCTCGAGCTCGACCCGCTGGCGGTCGATCTGGCGCCCAGTGGTGTTCGCCTCCTGCTGGGCGGCGGCGCCCACACGATGCTGCCGGGGTCGTACCAGCTCGACACGCCGGTGGCCATCGGCAGCTCCGGCATCGCCACACCGCGAGACCGCGTTGCGTTCACCACGGCACCCAACGCGCTCTTCGAGGGCCGTGGCGACGCCGCCATCGTGCTCGGGCCGGACTCGCCTCGCCGATTCGTCGGCCCGGGCCGAGCGGCGCTCACCGGTTCGTTGGAGATCACGGACGCACGTGGAACTCACCCGACGGACACCCTCTCGCTCGCGCAGGGCGCCTTCGATCTCACCGTCACGCCCGACGGTGCCGGCGGCTGGCGGATCACCGGCGTGATGGATGCCCCGACGGCGGCGTGAGCGATGCGGGGACGAGCGGGGGCGGACCGTCGAGACGCCGGAGGAAGGCCCGATAGCCTCCCCCGACCATGGAGCTGAGCGGCACCTGGCGAGCGGCCGTGGCCGACGAGGATCTGCGCCGCACCTGGCACGAGGACGCCTTCGACGCCGGCGACTGGGAGCCCATCGAGGTGCCCGGGCACTGGCGCTCCACGCCGGCCTTCGGTGACGCGGACGGGTCGCTCCTCTACCGCCACACCTTCGAGACGGCGGGGCCGGCCGATGGGCGACGGGCCTGGCTCACCTTCGATGGGCTCTTCTACCAGGGCGACGCGTGGCTCGACGGGGCCTACCTCGGCGACACCGAGGGCTACTTCGCGCCCCACACCTTCGAGGTCACGGATGCGCTCCGGGACCGCCGTGAGCACAACCTCGCCATCGAGGTCACCTGCGCGCCGCAGCAGGACAAGACCGCGAAGCACAACATCACCGGAGTCTTCCAGCACTGGGATTGCCTGGACCCTGACTGGAACCCAGGTGGCATCTGGCGACCCGTTCGGGTGACGGAGACCGGCCCCGTGCGCATCGCCCGACTTCGTGTCCTGTGCCGCGAGGCGACGGTGGAACGGGCGGTCCTCGTGCTGCGCGCCACCCTCGACAGCGACCGCGCCCGCGTGGTGGCGCTGCACACCCGCCTCGGAGGCCTCGACCACCGGGCCGAACAACCCCTCGCCGCCGGCGCCAACGAGGTCGAGTGGACCTTCACCGTCCAGCGCCCCGACCTGTGGTGGCCGAGGGCGCTCGGCGACCCCACCCTGCACGACCTCAGCGTGGCGGTGGTGCTCGACACCAGCGAAGGCGAGATGGTGTCCGACGAACGACACGTCCGCACAGGCCTGCGCCAGGTGCGGATGCGGTCGTGGGTCGCGTCGATCAACGGAGAGCGCCTCTTCCTCAAGGGCGCCAACCAGGGGCCCACCCGGATGGCGCTCGCCGAGGCCACGCCGGAGGAGCTCGTGGGCGACGTCGCCTTGGCCGTCGACGCGGGCCTCGACCTGCTCCGCATCCACGCTCACATCACCCGGCCCGAGCTCTACCAAGCGGCCGACGAGCGGGGCCTGCTCCTCTGGCAGGACTTCCCGTTGCAGTGGGGGTACGCCCGCCGGATTCGCAAGCAGGCCGTGCGCCAGGTCGGCGAGGCCATCGACCTGCTCGGGCACCATCCCTCGATCGCGATCTGGTGCGGCCACAACGAACCCATGGCCATCGAGAACGACGCCGAGATGTGGGGCGATCCCAGAGCGCTCGCGCGGATGGGCGTGAAGGCGTTCGCGGCGCAAGAGCTGCCGACGTGGAACAAGACCGTGCTCGATCGGTCGGTGAAGCGCGCCTTCGAGAAGGGCGACGGTACCCGGCCGGTCATCGCTCACTCCGGTGTGCTCCCTCATGCGCCGATGCTCGACGGCACCGACAGCCACCTCTACTTCGGCTGGTACCACGGCCATGAGCGCGACCTGCCGGGCTTCCTGCGAACCATGCCCCGCATGGGCCGCTTCGTCACCGAGTTCGGGGCGCAGGCCGTGCCCACCAACGCCGGGTTCTGCGAGCCCGAGCGCTGGCCCGACCTGGACTGGGCGCGCCTCGGCCGCAGCCACGCCCTGCAGAAGGCGGTCTTCGACCGCTTCGTGCCCCCTGCCGAGCACGACACCTTCGAGGACTGGCAGCAGGCCACCCAGGCGTACCAAGCGCTCGTGGTGCGGCGACAGATCGAGGCCTTGCGCCGCATCAAGTACCGGCCCACGGGTGGGTTCGCGCAGTTCTGCTTCGCCGACGGTCATCCCGCGGTCACCTGGTCGGTGCTGGGGCACGACCGGGCGCCGAAGCAAGCCTACGAGGCGCTGCGCGCCGCCTGCGCGCCAGTGATCGTGGTGGCCGATCGGCTCCCGCAGGTGGTCCGTCCCGGTGACGCCCTGGCCCTCGACGTCCACGTGGTGAGCGACCTTCGCACGGCGCTCGACGGCGTCGACGTGGTGGCCGAGCTCAGCTGGCCGGGCGGGTCGGAGTCGTGGCGGTGGCAGGGCGACCTGGCGGTCGACAGCTGTTCGCGGGTCGGTACCGTCCAGATGGCCGTTCCTGACTGCAGCGGAACGCTCGCGCTGCGCCTTGAGTGCCGCCACGCCCTCCTCGAGACGACGCCTACGAACACCGACGCGACGTCGATCCGACCTCGGTCCTAAGGGCGGTCGCCAGACGCCGCCATGACGGCGCCGGCCACGCCGACCGCCTGCGCGCCGTCCAGAAGGCCGGCACCCGAACGTGGGTCGTGCGGATCGAGGCGGCCGCGGATGACGTCGCACCAGGCCTGGAGCTGCGCGGTCAGCGGGTCTCGTTGCGGCACGCCCAGCGACTCACCTCGCCCCGACCGAAGGTCTCCGGCGAGCGTGTCGGCCACCAACGTGCCTGCGGTGCCCCGCACGGCCAAGGTGCGCACCCGCTGCGGCGCACACCAGCTGAACGAGTGGGAGGTGACCAGGCCGTGGGCCAACGTCAGCTCGACACGCACCGCCTCGCTGCGTGGCGCACACCCGATCGGCGACGCGCTGACGGAGACCGGCCGTACGGGCGACGCCGTCAGCCAGCCAACCAGATCGAAGTCGTGGGTGCCGAGATCTAGGAGCACGTCGCCACCGTCGTGGCGAGTCGGAGGTCCGCCCTCGCGCCGGGTGACGATCTCTAGGACATCTCCAAGCTCCCCGTGCTCGAGCCGGTTGCGCAGGGCCACCAGCGCGGGGTTGAAACGCTCCACGTGCCCCACCCGCACGATGGCGTCGGTCCCCGCGAACGCCTCCACGATCTGAGCGCACTCCGCGACGTCCATCGCCAGCGGCTTCTCCATCAGGACGTGGACGCCGGCCGCCGCCAGCTCGATGGCCGCCGCGAGGTGCTGCGGGCTCGGAGCGGCCACGACGCACGCGTCCACCCCCATGCCGAGCAGCGCACCGAGGGACCTGACGACGGGCACGTCGGCGCCCTGCCCGTGCGCCCCGGCCGACGGATCGGCGACGCCCACGACCTCGAGATCAGACGTGGCTCGTGCCGCGCTCAGGTGGCGTCGACCCATCGCCCCCAGCCCCAGCACTCCCAGCCTCATCGGTCGCGCCGTTGACATGTCAGAGCGCACCCAGGCCGACGGCGATGCGCTCGCGATCGTGGTTCGTGAGGTGTGGCCCGATCGGGACGGAGAGCACCTCGTGCGCGGCGGCCTCCGTGTGCGGAAGGGCGCTGCACTGCCCCACGGCGTAGGGCAGGCTCTCGTGCAGCGGGTGCTCGTAGTAGATCCGTGTCTCGATGCCGTGCGCC
Source organism: Acidimicrobiales bacterium (assembly GCA_046595835.1). Lineage (GTDB taxonomy): Bacteria > Actinomycetota > Acidimicrobiia > Acidimicrobiales > VFJN01 > VFJN01. Next base: position 5,811 of record JBKJSO010000144.1, read on the forward strand.
CGCAGCACGCCGACCGCGCTGGCGCGGTCTTCGCAACGGATCGTGTACTGCGAGAACGCCGGCTCCACGTCGGGATCCCGGTGCGGCACGAGCTCGGCCCGCAACGACGCGTCCCATCGCGCCGCGTTCGCGCGGCGCGCGGCGAGGAGCTCGGGCACCCGCGCCAGCTGGACCCGCCCGATGGCTGCCGACACATCGGTCATGCGGGCGTTGTACCCCACGCTCACCAGCTCACCGGTGGCGCCGCTCAGGCCCTGGTTGCGAAGCACCCGGACCGCGTCAGCCAGCGCTCCATCCTCGCAGATCACCAACCCGCCCTCGATCGTGGTCATCGTCTTCGACGGGTAGAAGCTGATCGCGGCCAGGGCAGCCATCGTTCCCGCGGGTCGCCCCGATCGAGTGGCGCCCTGGGCCTGACAGGCGTCTTCCATCACCAGCAGCCCGCGCTGGGCGGCGATCCGCGTGATCTCGCCCATGTTCGCGGGATGGCCGAAGAGGTGGACCGGCACCACAGCCGCCGTTCGCTCCGTGACCGCCGCCGCCACCGCATCAGGATCGATGCAGAAGGTCGCAGGGTCGATGTCGACGAAGACCGGTACGGCGCCGCAGTGGGCCACGGCGTGGGCGGTGGCCGCGAAGGTGAACGACGGCATGATCACCTCGTCACCCGGTCCCACCCCTGCGGCCAGGAGGCCGAGCTGGAGGGCGGACGTGCCAGAGGCGACGGCCACGCAGTGGCGACCGAGGAACGTGGCGGCCAGCTCGGCCTCGAGCTCCTCCACCTCGCGCCCTTGCACCAGCGCGCCGCTGACGAGCACCCGGTCGGCAGCCGCTCGCTCGGCCGCGCCGAGCTGTGGTCGGTGGAAGGCGACGGGCGACGGCTGCACGCGGCACTTGTAGCAGACCGCTCGCCATGCACCGGCCCAGGCTGCGGGCAGCCCGGCGTCGCCCACCTCCCCTCCTATGCTGACCGCCGTGTCGGGTCGCCGGGTGCTCGTGACCAACTGGGGCCTCGTCAACCGTGGTGGCTCGGAGCTGTACGTGCGCGACCTGGCGGTGGGGCTCCTGCGCCGGGGCTGCGAGCCGGTGGTGTGGTCGCCGCTCACGGGGCCCGTAGCGGACGACATCCGATCGGAGGGCGTGCAGGTGATCGACGACCTGAGCACCCCGATCCCCGAGCCCGATGTCCTGCACTGCCAGCACCACGACGAAGCTCTTGCCGCCCTCGCCCGCTTCCCGGGCCGACCCGGGCTGTTCGTGCAGCATGGCGCGGTGCCGTGGCAGGAGGAGGCCCCCCTGCACCCGAGGCTCCTGCGCTACGTCGCCGTCGACGAGCTGTGCCGCGCCCGCCTGCTCGCCTCAGGCATCGACGCCAACCGAGTGACGGTCATCGGCAACTCGGTCGACCTGGATCGCTTTGCGGCGCGCGACCCGCTACCAGCTCGCCCCCGGCGCGCTCTGGCCTTTGGCAACACAGCGCACGAGGACGGATCGCTGCGCTACATCCGGGCCGCTTGCACCCGCATGGGCATCGAGCTCGATGTGGCCGGCGTCGGCGTCGGCGCTCCGCTGATCAACCCCGAGAAGCACCTGGCCGACTACGACATCGTGTTCGCCAAGGCTCGGGCGGCTCTCGAGGCCCTCGCGGTGGGATGTGCCGTCGTGGTCGTGGACGAAGCGGGCGTGGCGGGCATGGTGACCGCCGACCTGCTGCCCGAGTGGCTGCGGTGGAACCTCGGGCGCAACCTGCTCGTGCATCCCCACGACACCGACCTGCTCTGCGACGAGACCGATCGCTACGACCCGGCCGATGTCGAACGGTGCCGCGACCACGTTCGGGCCCACTGCGACCTCGATGCGATGATCGATGCCCTGGTGGCCGAGCAGGACCACGTGCTTGCCGAGTGGGCGCGGGCCGAGCCGCCCGATCCTGCCGCGGAGCTCGTGGCGGCATCAGCCCGGTTGTCGCTGATCGGCCCCCTTCGCAACCGGGACGACGCCCTCTGCGCGGAGCTGGCGACAGGGCGCACACGACTCGAGGCCGTCACCGAGCAGCGAGACGCCGGCTGCGCGGAGCTGGACACCCTGCGCGCGACGCACGAGGCCCAGCGCAAGGCGGGCGAGGAGCTCCTCGCCCAGCGCGATGCCCTGCTCAACCGCAAGGCCGTGCGCTGGGTGGACGCAGTCGCCAGTCGCCGCCCCGGTCGAGCCCGATGATGCCCGCGCCCGACGAACCCGACCGCGCGTGGTGCCTCGCCGGCTCGGGCGTGAACCTGGTGGTGGGGCCGGCGCGAGCGCTCGGCGACCGCACCGACGTGCGCGTCGAGGTCTTCGTCGACGTCGCTCGCCCCGCCGATGCGTTGGGCTCAGCAGTCAAGGAGGTTCGGGTCGCGGAGTCGGGACTGCGCGAGTTCACGGTCACCTGGCACGACCTCGGCGACGGCGCCACCGTCGCCGTGAACCCCGCGGGCGGGAACCAGGTCGGTTGGTCAGAGCCTGCGCGCGATGCGTTCTGGTTCACCGTCGGGCAAGACCCGCTCAGCACGTCGGTGTACCAGCGCTTCTTGCTCCGCCACCTCGCCACCGTGCTGCTCGAGCACGATCTCGGGGGTCGCTCGATCCATGCCGTGACGGCCGAGTGGAGTCGAGGCGTCCTCGCGGTGGCCGGACCCACGTGCTCGGGGAAGACACGGCTCATGAACCGGCTGGTGGGAGCCGGGCTGGTCGGTCCCCTCGTCGACGACGACTGCCCCATCATCGCCCCGGCGGGCGCGGCCGCCACGTTGGTGCCTCGACGCTACGAGGTTGAGGCCGCTCGGACCCCTGACCTGGCCGGCGTGATCGTGCTCAGCGATGCGGTGACGACGCCGCGACTGATCCCCGCTGCACGGGCCCACGAGCTGCTCGGTGGCATCCCCGTGCCGTGGCCTGCGAGCTGGCTGCCCGCCGATCCTCGCCCCGAGCTGCCGCCGCTGCGTCCGGACCTGGTCGCGCTCGAGGTGCCCGCCCAGGACGAGGGCGTGTTCGACGAGGTCGCCAGCATCGTGGCCAGCGGCTTCAGCTCGTCGGGCTGAGCAGCGCCACCACGTCGGCCACCGTCTGCAGGCGCATGGCGGCCTGATCGGGGATGCGCACGTCGAACTCGTCCTCGATCGAGGTCACCAGGCTCAGGAGGTCGAGCGAGTCCATCCCCATGCTGCGCCACGAGGCGCTGGTGTCCACGGCACGGGGTCCCGTGATCGATGCCACAACGGCGAGGACGCGGCCCTCGATGCCGGCACGGTCCGATGGGGCGGCTGCGTCGGTCACCTGCGGCGACGAGCCAGCAGGTCGAACACGAGCGGCAGGGCCTCCTCCATCGGCGCCCGCTCCAGAAGCCGAGCCACGGCCCGGTCCCCGCCCGGGACATCTGCTTCGCGGGCGAGGGCGGCCTGCAGGAACGCCACGAGGTCGGCATTGCGACCCGCCGCCAAGGAGCCGCCGCCGAGCAGCGCGTCGGCGATGCCCTCCGCGGCGCGCCGGATCGACGCCTCATTGAGCTCGGGGGGCCGGATCGAGCGCGTCGCCGCGAAGGGGTGCTTGCCTACGGTGCCGTTCCCACTGATCTCCTCGGCGACGAGGTCGGCAACCATCGGGGCGAGCACGAAGCCGTTCCGCCAGGTTCCGGTGGCCAGGAGGATCGCCGGCTCAGCCGTTCGACCCACGACGGGCAGGCGGTCCATCGCGACGGGTCGGTGCCCGACGGCCATGCTGACGACCTCGGCCCGGCGCAGGCGAGCATCGAGCTCGCGCACCCCGCTCGTGATGAGGTCGTCGAGCTCCGCCATGTTTGGGCCCATGTCCGCGCTCGGCTGGGTCGTGAAGCGGTTGGTGGCTCCGAGGTAGGTCAACCCGTCCGAGCGGGGCACGAGGTGCAGCCCACAGGCGAACGAGCGGTTGGGGGTCCGGATGCAGCCGGGGACGGACTCGGGCGACCGGGCCACGATCGACACGCCGCGCCCGGCGAACAGCGTGGGGACGAGGGCGTCGAGGCCCGACGCCTGCAGCAGATCGGCCGTGCGCATCCCAGCGGCGAGCACCACCGCGCCAGCGACGAGCTCGGTCCCGTCATCGGTGGTCACCACCCCGGAGCGGTCGACCGTCGCCGCGCTCTCGTGGATCACCGTGACCGACGGCCGCGCTCGGTTGGCCGCGCCCAGCATGTCGAGCAGACCGCCCCCGTCGAGACTGGCCTCATCGGCGAGGAAGACCGCCTCGTGGGGCTCCCACCCGCGGTCGGGCGAGCAACCGGGCACATCGGCCGGCGCCACCGCGTCGCAGCGCCCCCCGAAGGCGGCGGCGGCGTCGCGGATGGCATCCATGCTCTCCCCGTCCTGAGGCCCTCGGCCCACGACATGGATGCCGGCGCTCACCTCCACCTCCATCCCCGATGCCTCAGCCAGAGCTGGAAGCCAGGTGTCCCACAGGGCTCGCCCTTGCCGACGGGTGCTGACCTCAAGATCGCGCACGTCACCGTCCTGATGGGCAGAGACCTCGCTGTAGACCGCGAGCATGGCGCCGGCCGCCGCGGATGCTGAGCCCGCGAAGCCACCTCCGACCACCCAGTCGACCTGGACGTCGTCCTGGGCCAGCCGCCAGACGACAGCGGCACCGACGATGCCCGCCCCGACGACCACGACGTCGGCGGCCCGGCGGGAGCTCATCGCCCGTCGCTCCCGTGCAGCCGGTCACCGTCGAGCACGAAGGCGCGCCCGCAGGACGGACAGCGAAGACCGTCATCGAGCGTGTCACCGCAGGCACAGACCCAGCCCACCTGCCGGGCGGGGTTGCCGGCAACAAGACCATGGGCCGGCACGTCGCGGTGCACCACCGACCCGGCGGCCACCATCGCCCACTCGCCGATCGTGACCCCAGGCAGCACCAGCGCGCCGCCCCCGACCGTAGCGCCGCGGCGCACGCTCACCGGCGAGGACCGCCAGTCGCCAGGACCTCGCCGGGTGCCGTCGGGGTTGGTGGCCCGCGGTCGCGGATCTTCCATGAGGTAGGCCTGCGGACCGATGAAGGCGGCGTCGGCCACCCGGGCGCCCATCACGTTGGCGGCGTTCCCCACCTTCACGAGGTCGCCGAGCACGGCGGTGCCGCTGAGGAAGGCCCCCTTGCCGATCGTGCAATCGCGGCCGACGGTGGCGCCAGCCATGAGCTGAGCCTGGTGCCAGACCTTGGTGCCCTCTCCCACGGTGGCACCGTCGGGCACGTCGGCGGTGGGATGGATGAACGGAGGCACAGGCGGGCAGGCTACCGCCCTGGCCGGATCCGTCTGCCGGACCCTGATCGCTCAGCCGTTCCGCCGGCCGCGGCGGTTTCAGCGCCTCTTTGGGCGAGGACTAGCGTCCCCCTCGGACTGATCGAAGAGGCTCGTGGAGGCTGATCGAGCGATGGCGACGACGATAGAACGCCCCGGGCTGACGCCGGTGCACCCGCGCGCGAAGCGGCCCGCGCCGTGGCCGGTCGAGTTCTACCGCTCGGCCGTCGGCAAGAAGTGGGTCATGGCCCTCACGGGGATCATGATCATGGGCTTCGTCTTCATCCACGCCATCGGCAACCTGAAGGTGTACCTGGGCGCGGAGGGCTTCAACCACTACGGCGAGTTCCTGCGCGAGCTCCTCGTGCCGATCCTGCCCCGAACGGTCCTCCTGTGGCTGATGCGCCTCGGGCTGATCACCGCCTTCGCCCTGCACATCCACTCCGCCTACGGCCTGACCCGCATGAACCAACGGGCCAACGGCCCCGGGTACGAGCGCAGCCGCGACTGGCAGGCCGCCAACGCCGCCAGTCGGTCGATGCGCTGGACCGGCATCGTGATCGCGCTGTTCCTCCTCTTCCACCTCGCCGATCTCACCTGGGGCACGCTCAACCCTGACTTCGTGCGGGGCGACGTGTACCGCAACTTCGTGGCGACGTTCAGCCGTCCGCCCGTCGCCGCCATCTACATCGCCGCCAACGTGGCCCTCGCGCTGCACCTCTTCCACGGCGCCTGGTCGATGTTCCAGAGCCTCGGGCTCAACAACCCGAAGTGGAACTCGTGGCGGCGGTCCTTCGCTACGGGCTTCGCCGTGCTGATCGCCGTCATGAACATCTCCTTTCCGATCGCCGTGCTCACGGGGGCGGTGAGCGCGGACGACAACCCCGACTGCGTCAAGCAGGGCGACGTGATCGTGGACTGCACGGAGTACACGCATCGAGAGGTCAGCAAGTGATCGGCGAGCTCAACAGCAACGTGCCCGGCGGCCCGCTCGCAGGGGCGTGGACAGAGCACAAGTTCGACATGAAGCTCGTGGCGCCGAACAACCGCCGCAAGTTCGACGTCATCGTGATCGGCTCCGGCCTCGCGGGGGCGTCGGCGGCGGCCACGCTGGGCGAGCAGGGCTACAACGTCAAGGTCTTCACCTACCAC
>JBKJSO010000342.1:0-3627 GCA_046595835.1 Acidimicrobiales bacterium
CCACGCCCTCGCCCTCTCGGATCAGACCGAGAAGGATGTGCTCCGTGCCGATGTAGTTGTGGCCGAGCTGCAGGGCCTCCTGGAGCTCTCGCTCCGGGAGGCCCTGCAGCTCGGGCACAACTACATCGGCACGGAGCACATCCTTCTCGGTCTGATCCGAGAGGGCGAGGGCGTGGCCGCCCAGGTGCTCGTGAAGCTCGGCGCCGACCTGTCCCGCGTCCGCCAGCAGGTGATCCAGCTTCTGAGCGGCTACCAGGGGCCCGGCGGTTCGTCCGAGAAGGCCGGCGCCACCGCCGGCCCCGGCGCCCAGGGCCAGGAGGCGGCCTCCGGCTCGCTCGTGCTCGACCAGTTTGGTCGCAACCTCACCCAGCAGGCCCGCGAGAAGAAGCTCGATCCGGTCATCGGCCGCTCCAAGGAGATCGAGCGGGTCATGCAGGTGCTCTCGCGCCGCCAGAAGAACAACCCCGTCCTCGTCGGCGAGCCCGGCGTGGGCAAGACGGCGGTGGTCGAGGGCCTGGCCCAGAAGATCGTCGTGAACGACGTCCCCGAGACGCTCAAGGGCAAGCAGCTCTACACGCTCGACCTCGGTGCGCTCGTCGCGGGCTCCCGCTACCGCGGTGACTTCGAGGAGCGCCTGAAGAAGGTGCTGAAGGAGATCCGCACCCGCGGCGACATCATCCTGTTCATCGACGAGCTCCACACCCTCGTGGGCGCGGGCGCCGCCGAGGGCGCCATCGACGCGGCCTCGATCCTCAAGCCGATGCTGGCCCGCGGCGAGCTGCAGACGATCGGCGCCACCACGCTCGACGAGTACCGCAAGCACCTCGAGAAGGACGCCGCCCTCGAGCGGCGCTTCCAGAAGATCGTGGTCGACGAGCCCACCGTGGCCCACACGATCGAGATCCTCAAGGGCCTGCGCGACCGCTACGAGGCCCACCATCGGGTCACCATCACCGATCAGGCCCTCGTGGCCGCGGCCAACCTGGCCGATCGCTACATCGCCGACCGCCACCTCCCCGACAAGGCCATCGACCTCATCGACGAGGCCGGCTCCCGTCTGCGCATCAAGCGCATGGAGACCCCGGCCGACTACAAGGAGCTCGAGAACGAGCTCTCTGGCGTCGTCGAAGCCAAGAAGAAGGCCGTCGAGGGGCAGAACTTCGAGGAGGCCGGCCGTCTCCGCGACAAGGAGAAGGAGCTCCTCGCCGCCAAGGACTCCAAGGAGCGCGAGATCAAGGACTCCGGTGTCGATCTCTTCGACGAGGTCGACGAAGAGGCCATCGCCGAGGTGCTCTCGATGTGGACGGGCATCCCCGTCTACAAGCTCACCGAGGAGGAGACGCAGAAGCTCCTGCGCATGGAGGACGAGCTCCACAAGCGGGTCATCGGCCAGGAGGACTCCATCAGGGCGGTCTCCCAGGCCGTGCGCCGCACCCGAGCGGGCCTCAAGGACCCGAAGCGCCCGAGCGGCAGCTTCATCTTCCTCGGCCCCTCCGGCGTCGGGAAGACCGAGCTGGCCAAGACTCTCGCCGCGTTCCTCTTCGGCGACGAGACGGCGATGATCAGCCTCGACATGTCGGAGTACATGGAGAAGCACACCGTCAGCCGCCTGGTGGGCTCGCCCCCCGGGTACGTGGGCTACGAGGAGGGCGGCCAGCTCACCGAGGCCGTTCGCCGCAAGCCGTTCTCGGTCGTGCTGTTCGACGAGATCGAAAAGGCCCACCCCGACGTCTTCAACACGCTCCTCCAGATCTTGGAGGAGGGCCGTCTGACCGACGCCCAGGGCCGCTCGGTCGACTTTCGCAACACCGTGCTCATCATGACGTCGAACCTCGGCACCGCGGATCTCCGCAAGGCCAACCTCGGCTTCGGTCGGGCCGACGAAGCGGTCACCTACGAGCGGATGAAGGAGAAGGTCAACGACGCGCTCAAGCAGCACTTCCGGCCTGAGTTCCTCAACCGCATCGACGAGACGATCGTCTTCCACGAGCTGAGCAAGGACGAGGTCACCCAGATCGTCGACCTGATGATCGCCCGCACCCAGAAGCAGCTCGAGGGCCAAGGTCTCGGCATCGAGCTCCTGCCGGCCGCCAAGTCGCACCTGGCCGACAAGGGCTACGACCCCACCCTCGGTGCTCGACCGCTGCGTCGGGCCATCCAACGCCTCATCGAGGACCCGCTCTCGGAGAAGCTCCTCTACAAGGAGTTCCGGGCCGGCCAGATCATCGTGGTCGACGCCGAGCCCGATCCCGAGACCGGTGAGATGGGCCTCACCTTCAAGGCCATCGAGGGCTTCGAGCCCCCGCCCATGGAGCTCGCCGAGGCCGGTCCGTCCGAGACGTGATGCACTGCGCCTACGCGCGTTAGCGTTCGGGTCCATGTACGAGCGCATCCTGGTGGGGACGGATGGGTCCAAGACGGCTGCCAAGGCCGTCGACCGCGCGGTGCAGGTGGCCACGTCGACCGGCGCCTCGCTGACGATCCTCACGGTGGCCACGCCCGACAAGGGCGGCGCGATCGTGGCGGCCGAGGCGGCCCGCCACGCCGGTGCCGGCGTGGCGATCGCCACCAAGGTGGTCGACGGCGATCCGGTGGCCGCCCTGATCGAGGAGGCCCGCGACGGCCGCTTCGATCTGCTCGTGATGGGCAACAAGGGCATGACCGGCGTGACCCGCTTCTTCCGGCTCGGCTCCGTGCCGAACAAGGTCAGTCACCACCTCCCCTGCAGTCTCCTCATCGTCAAGACCACGTGAAGGTGTCGTCCCCGGCCGCCTGCGGCAGGGTGGGACGAGCTTGATGGGTGCGCCTGCCCCCGCCCCCCTCGCCGCGAGTTCACCCCGCGGGGCCGATCGCCCCCGGCATGGCCCGCTCAAGTCGCTGCTCCTGGCCCTGCTCCTCGGCGTGCTGGCAGGCGGCTGTCGGCTGCAGCTGGATGTGAACATCGACGTTGCCAAGGACGGGAGCGGGGTCGTCGAGGTGGCCGTGGGCCTCGATCCCGACGCGCTGGCCAAGATCGGGGGCGACCTGCGCGCCGTGATGGACGTCGGCGACCTCGTCGACGCGGGATGGGTGGTCGACGGGCCGACGGCGGAGTCCGATGGCTTCACCCGCGTGCGCATCCGCCATGCCTTTGCCACGCCGGCCGAGGCGGCCACCGTCATCGGTCAGATCGCCGGCCAGGACGGACCCTTCCAGCAGTTCCACATCACTCGCCACCAGTCGTTCGCCGTCACGACCTGGCGCTTCACGGGCAAGGTCGACTTCACCAGGGGCCTCGGGGCGGTGGCCAACCGGCGGCTCCCTCCGCAGGTCGACGGTCAGGCGCTGGGTGGCTCCACCGAGGAGCTCGAGAAGCAGCTCGGGGCGTCGCTGAGCCGGCTCATCCAGGTGCGGGTGCGCACCTGACTTCCGGGGCACGTCACCTCCAACGCCACCACCAAGGCCGACAACGGCGCCGTGTGGCAGGTCGGCTTCGGCGAGGCCACCGCGGTCGACCTGCGGGCGACCGGCCGCGAGCGTCGGGCCTCCGCGGTGGTCCTGGTGGGCGTGGGCGCGCTCATCGCCCTGGCGGCGCTCGTGGCGCTGCTGGTGCGCCTCGCCGATCGGTTCACGAACCGACCCTGAGCC
>JBKJSO010000117.1:0-4104 GCA_046595835.1 Acidimicrobiales bacterium
CTCGCGGTCGCGCATCTCCACCGCCGTGCGGGTGGCGCCGGTGAAGAGCCGCCGTCGGACGCCCACATCGATGACCTTCGACGGGCCGTCGAAGATGACGCGCTCCACGTCGGCGTACCGCAGGAGGGGCAGCACCTCGCCGGGCGTGATGACCTGCCCGTTGGAGAGCTCGCACATCCGCTCGACTGACTCGTGGCCAGCCAGCACATGCAGGAGCACCCGGGGCTCTGAGGCACCCGAAGGCTTGGCGGCCGATCGCTCGGCCATGAGGCGCAAGGCATCGGCGCGCCGCTGCCCTGGCCGGCGCTGCAGGTCGGCCAGGGTTGCCGCATCGCCGAGCCGCTGGCGCGCCTCGGCCCAGTCGGCCTCGAACAGCTCGCGCTCGAGGCGTTCGAGCTCCCGGATCACGATCTCACCGGTGATCGGGTCGAGGAGGCCATCGAGCACGACCATGCCTTCGAAGGTGCGGGAGCAGTGGACGTGGCGCTCGTCGCGGCGGCGGCTCGCCCCGCGCTCGACATCGTCGGGCGCATGCGCGTGGCGCCAGTAGCGAATGGCCGTCTCGAACTGCTCGAACCGAAGCGACTGGGCCGCAGCGAGGAGCCGCTTCTCACCATCGCGCTCGAACTCGTCCGGCGATGTGGCCTGTGCGAGGGCGAGCAGGCGGACGTGGTCAGTGGTGACGAGCCCGGCCAGCATCGCCGCTTCGACGCAGGGCATCCGACGAAGCGCTCGGGCGCAGCTCAGCGCGGTCGATGCCCGGCCGCGGGACACGTGGCACTGCCACGCAATCCAGGCCGCAGCCGAGCGAGCCCCGTCGGCCGCCCAGGCCTTCGACGTGTCGAGGGCGCCTGCCGCGCGGGCGCACGCAGCATCGGCCATCGACCGGATGCGGTCCGCTCGCTGCACGAAGTCGACCACCTCGCCCTCGGTGAGACCTGCCGGCGAGAGGGCGGCCAGCTCAGCGAAGCAGGCCTCGACCTCCTTCTGCACCACCTCGATCGATCGCATCGACCCCATGCACCAACCCTACGCAGGGGGTGTGACAGTCATCCGCAGCCATGGAAACCATCGAACAGGACCTGAAACGGCACAACACGTGGCCAGGCCACACCCAGCGTGCACACCCTGCCGTCATGGGCTCCCCGTCTCAGTCGCCGACGCGACCGTCGATGAGCTCGCGGAGCAGGTCGGCGTGGCCGTTGTGGCGGGCGTATTCCTCGATCATGTGCACGAGGATCCAGCGCAACGAGACGGCAGTGCCGCGGCGCAGGTTCGTGTCGTCGAGGCCGTGCGCCGCGGCGATGGCTCGCGACTGCTCGCACTCCTCGTTCCAGATGGCGAGGTCGTCGGCGAACACCGCGTCCTCGGGAACCTCGATGTCGCCGTCCGGGTTGATCGCGTCGTCGTAGTAGATCGGGCCGGCAACGCCGTGACCCTCGCCCTCGAGCACGCGCCGGAACCAGCTCCGCTCCACCTCGGCCATGTGGCGCACGAGACCGTGCAGGTTCAGCGACGACGTCGCCACCGGCCGAGCTCGCAGGCCCTCGGCGTCGAGGCCCTCACACTTCAGCAGCAACGTGGTGCGGTGGTAGTCGAGCCACGCGTCGAGCATGGTCCGCTCGTCCGCGACGCGCGGCGTTTCGGAGCGTCGCGGGTCATCGATCCGGTCGACCACGTCGGCGACGCTAGACGCCTTCGCCCGCCGCGAGATCTCGCAGCAGCGCGGCGAAGCGGTCGGGCTCCACGAGGTGCGGGTAGTGGCCACCTCGCCACACCTCCACGCGGGCGCCCGGCAGCGCGGCGGCGAGCCACTCGGCGTAGCCGGGACCCGGATCGGAGCCGTGGACGGCGACGTAGGGCACGGTGAGCCCGCCGAGGAGCCCAGCGCCCAGCGCGGTGAGCTCCTCGGGAGACGATGCGAACACGTCAGCCCACACGCCGAGCACCACGTCTTGCCGAGCGCAGCGGTGACGCTCGTGGAGGTAGGCCAGCTGGTCGTCGCTCACGCCATCGTGACCGAGCAGGTCGAGGATGGCCAGGAACACCTCGGCGAACTCGGGGCCGCGCAGTGCATCTTCGACCGGCGCGAGGGCAGCGGCGAAGTCGCCCAGGCGCAGCGACTGGTCGACGTTGACGACGCCGCGCACCGGGGCCTGCAGGGCGTAGGCGGTGGCGACGACAGCGCCGAGGCTGTGGCCGACCACAAGCGGCGGCTCGTCGATGCCCGCCTCGCCGACCACGGTGGCGACGTCGCCGGCCATGGCGACGGCGCCGTAGTCGTCGGCGTCCGACGACTCACCGTGGCCGCGCAGGTCGAGGCGCACGACCCGGAAGGACGGCTCCAGGAGCGGGACGAGCCAGTCCCAGCCGCGGCGGTCCTCGGACAGCCCGTGCACGAGCACGACGGGCGAGCCCGTCCCTGACGACTCCCACGCGATCTCCACCATCGGAGCTCGGACACTACGGCACAGCGAGTGAGCTCGACGGCAGGGTGGCCATCGTGGCTACCTTGCCCGGATGGCTGACTACGAGATCCCACCTCCCGAGCCCAAGCCGATCGACGAGCAGAACTGGCTCCAGCTGAAGGACCTCCTCGAGCGGGCCACCCTCAAGGGCAAGCCCTACGGCGAGGAGAAGTGCGACAACTGCCTCTACTACCTCAACCCCGACGACCTCATCTCGTACTGCTGGCACCAGCAGCTCCGGATCCTCGTGGGCGGCGAGTGGTGGTGCCAGTGGTGGGAGGCCCTCCCCGAGGACAGCTGAGCCGGCGAGCAGTCAGGCGCCGGTGACCCGGCGCGCGAACTCCACCGTTCGGTGCTCTACCTCGGCCTGGTCGTAGTCGAGGGTGGCCACGTGGAAGCTCTTCTCCAGCCAGACGTGCTCCACCGGGCCGGAGATGTGGTTGGCCAGGATGTCCGAGTCCTCCGGGTTCACGACGTGGTCCTGGCGACTCGTGATGATGAGCGTCGGCTGCTGGATCTCGGGCAGGCGGGTGCGCACGTCCTCACCGGCCATGAGCATGGTGAGCAGCGGCCGCAGCGGGGTGGCGTCGTAGGAGGCCTCGTCGGCTTCGGGGTCGGCGATGTCGCCACCGATCGAGTCGATGATCTCCACGCCGCCGGCCATCATCTCCTCCAGGCTGGCCGCCAGCTCCGGCGGCGGCGCCACTGGCGCGTTGATGAGCACGATGCCGGCCAGCTCCGGGTGTCCCTCGGCGAGAGCCGCGGTGAGCGCGCCACCCATCGACAGCCCGGCCACGATGACGCGACCATCGGGCGTGCGGGCCTGGAGGGCGGTGAGGGTCCGTTCGGCCTCGGTGAGCCAGTCGTCCCAGCCCGTCTCGGCGAGATCCTCCACCGAGGTGCCGTGGCCCGGCAGGCGGGGCATCTCGACGGCGAACCCGGCGGCCGCCAGCGCCTCCGAGAGCGGACGCATCGACACCGGACTGCCCGTGAAGCCGTGGAGGACGAGCGCGCCATGCGGGCCGCCGGCCGGTGACGACCAGGGCTCGCAGCCGGGGAGCACGGGATGGACGTCGTCAGCGGGGGTCCGAGGCATGGCGGCACGCTACCGGTCGCGTCAACGGTAGGGATCGTCCTTCACCTGCTCCTGCCACCACTCCTCCGGGGCCGGCGTCCACTCCGGATCGGGGTAGATGCAGTCGACCGGACAGGGGTCGAGGCACTTGTCACAGCCCGAGCAGAGCTCCGGGATGATCACCACGTCCATGCCGTGGTTGAAGATGGCGCCGAACTGGGGCGGGCAGTGCCGGATGCACGTGTCGCAGTTGATGCAGATCGACATGTCGATGAGAAGCGGCGGGTTCTGCCACTTCGGGTTCCGCTCGCGCGCGCCAATGCGCTCGGGTCGGGTGGTCGCAGCCATCGCGGCCGAAGGTAGCACCGACCCGCAGTGATTGACCCACGGGTCAAGCGCGGGGCACGCTCTTGCCATGGAAGCCGACCGGCGCCTCACCGCTCAGGGCATCGAGCGCAAGCAGCAGCTGCTCGACCGCGCCGCCGAGCTGTTCGCCGAGCGGGGCTACGCCGAGACGCGGGTGATCGACATCGTGCGGGCCGCCGGCGTCGCCAAGGGGCT
>JBKJSO010000387.1:0-5716 GCA_046595835.1 Acidimicrobiales bacterium
CCCGCTTCGATGACAGCTCGTTCTGGTGCTCGGGCACTTCGCCCGACGGCCGGCTCGTCGAGTTCATCGAGCTGCGCGACCACCCGTTCTGGGTCGGCACGCAAGCGCATCCCGAGCTGAAGAGCCGTCCCACGCGCCCGGCACCGCTGTTTCGCGATCTCGTGGGCGCGTCCCTGGCCCGGGCCGAGGGTCGCTCCCCGCACCTCTTCGACCTCGACGCGGAGAGGTCCACCGCGGCCGTCAACTAGGTGTCGCCGTTCACCAAGGTCGGGGATGCCGAGGTCCATCGCGGGTTCCGGTTCACGGTGAACCGGGTCCGCTATCGAGCGGCGGACGGCACCGAGTTCGACCGGGATGTGGTGCGCCACCCGGGCGCAGTTGCCGTCGTGCCGCTCCACGCCGACGGCAGCGTCACCCTCGTGCGCCAGTTCCGGGCCGCCCTCGACGGGGACCTCCTCGAGCTGCCGGCCGGGCTGCGCGACGTCGAGGGGGAGCCCGACCTCCGAACGGCTGAGCGCGAGCTCATCGAGGAGGCGGGCCTGGCCGCCGATCATCTTGAGCCGCTCGTGACCTTTCACAACTCGCCAGGGTTCTGCGACGAGACCGTGGGCGTGTTCCTGGCGACCGGGCTGCACGATGTGGCGGACGACCGCCAGGGGATCGAGGAGCTGCACATGACCATCGAGCGCGTGCCGCTCGATGACGCGCTGGCGATGATCGCGGACGGTCGCATCACCGATGCCAAGACCATCATCGGCCTCACCCTCACCGCTCGACGCCGCACGGGGTGATGGTGGACGCACCCGATCCGGTGATCGCCGAGGAGGTGGCCTTCCCCCCCGAAGCCGAGGACCTGCTGCTCTGGCTGGCGGCCGAGCGGGGGCGTTCGCCGAGCACGCTCGCGGCCTACCGGCGCGATCTGCGGTCGTACGCGGCGTGGCTGGCGCAGCGCCACCAGGTGATCCTCGACGTGGCCGAGCCCGACGTGATCGCCTACATCGAGGAGCTGCGCTCCCGCGACCTCGCGCCCGCCTCGATCGCCCGGTCCCTGGTGCCCGTGAGAGCCGTGCACCGGTTCCTGACCGCCGAGGGTCGTGTCCCGGTGGACCCCGCGGCCCACGTCGAGCGCCCGCAGGTGCCGCGCAGCCTGCCGAAGGCGCTCACCGAGGAGGAGGTCGGACGACTCCTGCTGGCGCCCCTCGGCGATGGTCCGGTTGCCCGACGTGATCGGGCCATGCTCGAGGTGCTCTACGGCACCGGGGTGCGCGCCTCGGAGCTCGTGGGGCTCTCGCTGGGCGATGTCGATCTCGATGCGTCCCTCCTGCGGGCCTTCGGCAAGGGGAGCAAGGAGCGCATCGTGCCCATCGGCGACCACGCCACGCGAGCGCTCGTGGCCTGGCTCGGTGACGGCGGGCGCCCCGAGCTGGCGCCGGCCCAGTGGCGCCGGCGGGGCGACGCCGAGGCCGTCTTCCTCGGGCAGCGGGGTGGCCGTCTCACCCGTCAGGGCGCCTGGGACATCCTGCGCCGTCACGGCCAGCGCGTGGGCCTAGCGGGCCGTCTCAGCCCACACGTGCTGCGCCACTCGTGCGCCACGCACATGCTCGACCATGGGGCCGACATCCGGGTCGTGCAGGAGCTGCTCGGTCACGCGTCGATCAGCACCACGCAGATCTACACGCTCGTCTCCACCGAGCGCTTGTGGGAGGTGTACCGGGCGGCGCACCCGCGGGCGCTGACAGCCAGGTAGCCTGCTCACGTGGCTGACCAGACGATTCCTTCAACAGTGCGCGGCCACCTGACCGCCGAGCGCGACCACCTGTCTGCACAGATCGACGCCCTCGAGCCCGGTCGCAACGACAGCCAGGTCGACGACAACTTCGCCGACTCCGGCCAGGTGGCGGCTGAGCAGGGTGAGAACCAGGCCCTGGCTTCCCAGCTCCGCAACGAGCTCGAGGAAGTCGAGTTGGCGCTGGCCAAGCTCGACGAGGGCACGTACGGGCGCTGCGAGACGTGCGGCGAGCCGATCGCTCCGGCCCGGCTCGAAGCGATGCCGGCGGCCCGGTTCTGCATCGAACACGCCTGAGTTGTTGCGTGCTCCGGGCGTCGCTTCGCTCCTGCCTCCGCACGTGCCTCCCGGCGACCGGCGAAGCCGGCTCGCCTCCGGCTCCGGTAGCAGGCGCGGGCCGGGCGTCGCTTCGCTCCTGCCTCCGCACGTGCCTCCCGGCGACCGGCGAAGCCGGCTCGCCTCCGGCTGAGTGAACGCGTGGCTGGTATGGGGCACCTCGTTCGCCGATTCGTTGGCTCTCTGCGTCCCGGCGGCCCGTCAGCGGCCGACCAGGCGTGGGTCGACGCTCATCTCCTGCCAACAGAGCAAGCACTGTGGGCACGCATGTCGGGCCCCGACCGGCGCCACGCCGTCGGCGTGGCTCGCGAGGTGCAGCGGGCGCTCGGCCACGAGGCCGCCCGCCCCGTGCTCGCCGCGGCGCTGCTCCACGATGTCGGCAAGATCGAGTCCGGGTTGCGCACCTACGGCCGAGTGGTTGCCACGATGTCGGCCAAGGTGGCTGGCACCGACATGGCGCACACGTGGAGCAAGCAGCGCGGGTACGCCCGCCGGGTGGGCCTCTACGTCCTGCACCCCGACCTTGGCGCCGACCTCTTGCTGATGGCCGGCAGCGACCCGCTGACCGTGGCGTGGACCCGGGAGCATCACCTCCCGATCGACGCGTGGACGCTGCCCCGAGAGCTGGCCGAGGTCCTCAAGGCCGCCGACGATGACTGAGCGGCCGCGCGCGCCCTGGCGGTCGGCGATGGTCGACCGCCCGCGCTGCGCGGATGGTCAGCGGGGGAGGAGACCCACCGCGGCACGGGCCCTGGCCAGCGTGACCTGGGCGACCGCGCGGGCCTTGTCGGCGCCCTTGGCGACGACGTCCGCCAGCGCGGCCTGGTCGGCCACAAGCGCCCGATAGCGGTCTTGCACGGGGCGCAGCGCCTCGATCACCGCGGCGGCGGTGTCCGCCTTGAGGGGGCCGTATTGCGCGTAGCTGCCAGCCAGCGACTCCGGGTCCCCGCCGGTGGCCGCGGCGAGGATTCCCAGGAGGTTCGACACGCCGGGCTTGGTAGCCGGGTCGTAGCGCACCTCGCCGTCGTTGTCGGTGACCGCCCGCTTGAACTTGCGCTCGATGTCCTTCGGATCGTCGAGCATGAGCACGGTGCCCTGCGGTGACTCGATCGACTTGGACATCTTGCGAGTCGGATCCTGGAGGTCCATCACCCGAGCCGCCACCTTGGGGATGTCAGCGGACGGCACCGTGAAGATGTGGCCGTAGCGGCTGTTGAAGCGCTCGGCGATGTCTCGGGTGAGCTCAAGGTGCTGGCGCTGGTCGTCGCCCACCGGCACCCGGTCGGTGTCGTAGAGGAGGATGTCGGCCGCCATCAGCGCGGGGTACGTGAACAGGCCCGCCGACACGAACTCCTGCCGCTCGGACTTCTCCTTGAACTGCGTCATGCGCCGCAGCTCACCCATCGACACGGTGCACTCCATCAGCCAGGCCAGCTCCGAGTGCTCGGCCACGTGGCTCTGCACGAAGAGCGTGCACGCGTCCGGGTCGAGCCCGCTGGCCACATGGAGGGCCGCCGTCTCCAGGGTGCGGCGGCGCAGCACCACTGGGTCCTGGGGCACGGTGATGGCGTGCAGGTCGACGATGCAGAAGATCGACGTGCTCGTCGTCTGGTCGGTGACGAACCGGCGCAGCGCACCGAGGTACGTGCCGAGGGTGAGCTCACCGGAGGGCTGGATGCCTGAGAAGACGCGGGGCACAGCGGGCGATCGTAGGCGTCCCGGGCCCCACCTCCCGAACAGCTTCCCCAAACCACACGGATGTGATTACCATTGGCAGGATGTCCTACGAGGTCACCACACCGGTGTTCGAAGGCCCCTTTGATCTGCTGCTGCACCTGATCCTGCGCGAGCAGGTCGACCTGTACGACATCTCGCTCACCAAGATCGTGGACGCCTACATCGCGGAGCTCGATGCGATGGACGCCTTCAGCCTCGATGTCGCCACCGAGTTCCTGCTCATCGCAGCCACGCTCATCGAGCTGAAGACCCGCCGTCTCCTCCCCGGCGACGATGATCTCGACCTCGACGACGAGCTTGCCCTGTGGTCAGAGCGCGACCTGCTGCTCACGCGCCTCGTCGAGTGCAAGACGTTCAAGGACGCCGCCGTGGCCCTCCAGCACCTGGCCGACGACGCCAGCCGCTCGTACCCGAGGGTCGCAGGCCCCGACGACCGCTTCCTCGAGCTCACCCCGGACCTGCTGGCCGGGATCACCGCCAGCGACGTTCGCCTCGCCTTCCTGCGGGCGGTCACCCCGAAGCCGCAGGTGCGCATCGACCTCGAGCACGTCGCCCCGATCCGGGCGTCGGTGGCGGAGGCGGTCACCGAGCTGCTCGAGGAGCTGCCCCTCGTGGGCCGGATCTCGTTCCGAGCCCTCACCGGCGCCCTCGTGGAGCGCCTCGACGTCGTCGTGCGCTTCCTGGCCATCCTCGAGCTGTTCAAGCAGGGCTTCGTCGACCTCGACCAGCCCCGGAGCTTCGGGGAGATCGAGATCATCTGGCTCGGCCGCGACCGATCCGAGCTGGAGGAGCTGGACAGCGTCGACGCCTACGATGGCTGATCAGATGTCCGACACCCACCTCCAGGAGACCCGCCGGGCGATCGAGGCCGTGCTCATGGTGGCCGAGCTGCCCGTCGAGCCGCACCTGCTCGCCCAGCTTCTCGAGGTGCCCGTGGCCCGGGTGAACGAGGTGTGCCTCGAGCTGGCGGCGGACTACGAGGCGGGCGACCGAGGCTTCTCGCTCGTGCAGGTGGCCGGAGGCTGGCGGTACCAGAGCCACCCCGACCTGGCGCCCTACGTCGAGCGCTTCGTGCTCGAAGGCCAATCGGCCCGCCTGTCGGGCGCTGCCCTCGAGACGCTCGCCATCGTGGCCTACAAGCAGCCCGTGTCCCGGGCCCAGGTGGCTGCCATCCGCGGCGTCAACGTCGACGGCGTGATGCGCACCCTGCAGCAGCGGGGCTTCATCGGTGAGGTGGGCAAGGACCCCGGTCCCGGCTTGGCCGTGCTGTTCGGAACCACTGGGCTCTTCCTCGAGCGCATCGGCGTGAACTCCCTCGATGAGCTCCCGCCCCTGGCCGAGTTCGTACCCGGCGCCGATGTGGTGGAGCACCTCGAGGCCGGGCTGCGGCCCCCGCCCGGTCCCTCGCTCAGCGAGCGTCTCGACGAGATCGAGGCTACCAACGCCGTGCGCCGCCCCCTTGGCGACGACGAGGACGAGTAATGTCGGGCCCCCCGGCGGGGGACGACGGCGTCCGACTCCAAAAGGTGCTGGCCCAAGCTGGGCTGGGGAGCCGCCGCGTGTGCGAAGACCTCATCCAACGACGACGCGTGCGGGTGAACGGTGAGGTGGCCGAGCTCGGCCGGCGCGTCGACGTCGATGTCGACGTCGTGGAGGTCGACGGCGCGCAGATCGGGGTGCGCCCCGGCCTCGTGCACTACCTGCTCAACAAGCCCCGGGGCGTGATCACAACGGCGTCCGACACCCATGGTCGGCCGACCGTCCTGGAGCTCGTGCCGGAGGAGCCACGCCTCTTCCCCGTCGGACGCCTCGACGGCGACTCGGAGGGCCTGCTGCTCATCACGAACGACGGCGATC
>JBKJSO010000003.1:0-13495 GCA_046595835.1 Acidimicrobiales bacterium
CTCGCGCATCCAGAGCGAGGTCGCCCCAGGTGAGATCGGGCTATCGCGCGTGGTGCACGAGAACATCAAGAACAAGGTGGGACTGACCGCCACGCTGGTCGGCGAGAGGAACCTCAAGAACGTGTCGACACCAATCGTCCTGTACACGTTGGATCGCCAGGAGCCAGCCGCTCCCGGTTGAAAATGCCGTGCTCAGCTGAATTTCGATGGGGATCGGCCGGGCCGAGCCGGGGGTCTGTGATCCACCCGGTAGTGGCGCGCCTTCAGCGGAGCGGGTCGAGCACCACGCCTAGCCAGCCCGAGAACACTCCACTGCTCGAGGTGGGCGGCATGAAGAAGCCCTCTGGATCAGCGGCGCTCATCTCCTCGGGAACGCCTGGCGGGGCTGGACACCAGACGGTCAGCCGCTCATCGCCATGGTGGTGATCGTGGAAGTAGCAGAGCGGCCGGTTGTTGCTCATGAAGAAGCACGGGACGCCGTGGCTGATCCGTTCGCTCACACCTGGCAGGTCCAACGCGATTGCCCGGACGCGGGCGAGGCAGTCATCGTCCATGTCGCGCGGTTTCGCGCCCGGGTGTTGGTGTGGGCCGCACCTGGAGCTGGGTGGTAGCACCCTTCCGCAGCTCCGCAGAGTGTGGTCAGGTGCAGTCATGCGACTCGGCGTCCGGGCACCGTGCGTGGCTGGGCAGCAGCCCGGCAGGCGATGAGCGCGCTCGTCGCTCTTGCCCGGGGCATGGCCCGTCGGCAGCTCCTCGGGCTGATCGCGGTGGGAGTGCTCGGCGGGCTCGGCATGGGCGTGGCGTCGACTGCAGCCAGCGGGGCTCGGCGCGCGGACACGGCCTACGCACGCCTCCGTGAGGCCAGCCTGGCCCCGGATGCGCTGTTCGACGCGACGACGCTCTCGGACCACGACGTGGAACGTCTGGCGGAACTCCCGCAAGTCTCAGGGATCGCCCGGTTCTCCTACACGCCCGTGGCACCCGATCCGCTCGTGCCAGGGGTGGACGCGGGTGGTTTCGTCGGCTTCGACGACGACCTCCTCGTGAACGTCTACCGACCGCTGGTCCTGAGCGGCCGCCTACCCGCTCCTGGCGCGCCTGACGAGGTGGTGGTCAACGAGGCGATGGCGCGGGATGGGCGCCTTCGGGCCGGCCAGCGCGTCCGCCTCATGTCCGGGTTTGATGCTCCCGCGTCCCTCGGCTCGGCCACCGTCGTCGGCGTGGTGCGCGGGATCTTCGACGTGGGTGCGAACGCAGGTGCCCCCTCGATGCTCCTCAGCAGGTCGTTCCTGGACGCCCATCGTGATGGCGTGCAGCTCGGCCCGCAGCCGGCCGCGCTCCTTCGGCTGTCCGGCGGGGAAGCCGACCTCCCCGCGTTCGGGCGCGCCGCCCGGGCGACCCTCGGGCGCGACCTGGGGATCCAGTTCACCGGGAGCGACGAGGCCATCGCCGTGAACCGCACGCTCCGGGTGCAGACCGTCGGGCTGGCGACGCTGGCGCTGGTCGCCGGGGTGGCCACCATCGCCGCCGTGATGCAGGCCCTGCAGCGGGTGCTCGAACGGGCCTTGCGTGACCTTCCGATCCTCATCGCGATCGGGGTGCAGCCGCGCCAACGCGTCGTGCTTGGAGGCCTCCTCGCTGCCCCGGTGATCCTGGTCGGGAGCTTCCTGGCGACTGCCACGAGCGTGCTCGCCTCGCCCCTCATCCCCACGGGCCTGGCCCGTCAGATCGATCCCCTCGGCGGGTTGCACCTCGACCTCCCCGTTCTCCTCGGGACGCTTGCTGTCTGGGCGCTCGTCCTGGCGCCGGCGGGTGCGGTGCTCGCGTGGCGGGGGAGCCGGCCGCATCGGACGGCCACCGTCGGACGGCTCAGGCGTCTCGTGACGTCACTGCCGTTCCGTGCTCGCATGGGTTGCCAGGAGGCGCTCACGCCGCTGCACAGCGCCGCGGGTGCCGCATCCGGGGCGGCGTTGGTGGCCGCGGTCCTGGCGGTGGCCGGCGTGGTGACCGTGTTCACCTTCGGAGCGTCGCTCACCCATCTGCTCACCACCCCATCGCTGCAGGGCTGGAGCTTCGACGCGGCCGTGAGCAGCGAGGACGAAGTCGACTCGTTGCGCACATCCCTGGCGGCGCTGACGAATGATCCCGCAGTCAGCGAGGTGGGGTGGGCCACCCCCGTGGACGTCCAGATCGAAGGCGTCCAGATCGAGGCCTACGCCTTCGATCCTCAGGGCGACCGCGTCCACCCGACGATGCGCTCTGGTCGCCCGCCGTCCACCGACGGGGAGATCGCCGTCGGTGCTGACCTCCTTCGGGGCGGGCATCTCTCGCTTGGCGACTCCGTCACGGTGTCCGGCCCGCGCGGGAAGGCCTCACTGGTGATCGTCGGCACGGCCACCTACCCGGAGATGGGCAACAACAGCGACCTCGGGACCGCCGCATCCATCACACGCAGTGTGGCCGAGCGGCTGGGCGCGCCGGACCACGGGAGCCTCGCGCTCGTCCGACTGCGCCCCGGGCAGACCCCCGTGGTGCTGAAGGCCTACGCAGGCGTCGGTGAGCTCATCACCCCGTTCCGCCCCCCGAGGGTGCGCAACCTCGAGCAGGTGGGCTCGCTCCCCTGGGTGCTGGGCGCCTTCGCCGCGACGCTGGGTGTGCTCGCAGTGGGCCACGGGCTGTGGAGCTCGATCCGAGGTCGTCGCCGAGATCTGGCCGTGCTCGTCAGCCTCGGGTTCCGCCCGCGCGACATCCGGGCCTTGCTGCTGTGGCAGGTCGGCTGCGTCGCTGTCATCGGCGTCGTCGTCGGCGTCTCGGTCGGGATCGTCGCTGGCACGGCCGCCTGGTCGACCGTCGCCACGGCCACCGCGGTCGTCGAACGCACGTGGGTGCCCACCGCCTCGCTGGTGCTCGTCAGCCTTGGCGCGTTCGTGGCGTGTGGGGTGGTCGGGCTGACGGGGGGCCGCTGGATGGGCCGCCAGCGCATCGCGGCCGCCCTGCGCGGCGAGTAGTCCGGCCCCCGCCGCGGCGGTCTCTAGCGCTCGGGCGGAGCGAGACCCAGCGCATCGAGGATGAAGGCGAACACGAAGGCCTCGTCCTTCCAGGAGTCGTAGCGGCCCGAAGGACCCTGATGGCCGGCCCCCATCTCCGTCTTCAAGTAGATCGCCCTGCCACCGGTGGTGCTCGCTCGGAGCTTCTGCACCCACTTGGCGGGTTCCCAATAGGACACCCGTGGGTCGTTGAGGCCGCCGGTGGCCAGGATCGTGGGGTACGCCTTGGCCTCGACGTTGTCGTAGGGGCTATAGCCCTTCATGTAGGCGTAGACGTCCGGGTCCGCCACCGGGTTGCCCCACTCCTCCCACTCGGTGACGGTGAGCGGCAGGCTGTCGTCGAGGATCGTGGTGAGGCAGTCGACGAAGGGCACCTCCGCCACCACAGCGGCGAACAGGTCGGGCCGAAGGTTGGCGACGGCTCCCATGAGCAGCCCGCCCGCGGATCCACCGCGGGCGACGAGGTGCTCCGGTGCCGTGACCCCCTCGGCCACGAGGTGCTCGGCACAGGCGATGAAGTCCGTGAAGGTGTTGGCCTTGTGGAGCTTCTTGCCGTCGTCGTACCAGGGGCGACCCATCTCGCCGCCGCCTCGGATGTGGGCGATGGCAAACACGAAGCCCCGGTCGAGCAAGGAGAGACGCAGCGTGGAGAACGTGGGGTCCATGCACGCCTCGTAGGAGCCGTAGCCGTAGAGGAGGCACGGCGCGGCGCCGTCGTGGGCGATGCCGGCTCGGTGCACGTAGGAGATCGGGACCTTGGTGCCGTCGGCGGCGGTGGCCCACAGGCGCCCCGTGTCGTAGCCGGCCGGGTCGTGGCCGCCGAGGACCTCGGTCTGCTTGAGCAGCCGCCGCTCGCCAGAGGCCAGGTCCTCGTCGAAGACGGTGCCTGGAGTGACGAGCGAGGTGTAGGTGAACCGCAGCGTGCTCGTGTCGAACTCGGCGTTGGTGGCGGGACCGGTGTCGTACACCGCCTCGGGCATCTCGAGCTCTCGCTCACCGCCATCCGCGTACGCGGTGGTGATGATCCGTCGCACCCCCTCGCGCCGTTCGTAGCGCACTAGGTGGTTGGCGAACGCCGTCACCCCCTCGAGCTTCACGTCGGGGCGGTGCGCGATCACCTCGGTCCAGTGCTCGCGGCCGGGCCGATCGACGGGTGCCGACATGAGCTTGAAGTTCACCGCGCCGTCGGCGTTGGTGAGGACGAGGAAGCGGTCGCCGTCGAGCGGGCTGGGCGCGTGCGTGATGTCGTACTCGACGTCCTGCTCGCGGGGCTGGACGAGCCGAGGCGCCGCGGTGGGGTCGGCCGCCGGGATGAGGAGGTCCTCGGTGGTGACCTTGGAGCTCGAGGAGATGTGCACCCACTCCTCAGTGAGGCTGAGGCCCACCGACACGAAGAAGTGCTCGTCTGGGTCCTCGTAGACGAGCACGTCGTCGGCGGGGTCGGTGCCGACGACGTGGCGCCACACCTGGTGCGGGCGCATGGCCTCGTCCTGGCGGACGTAGAACACGGTGGTGTCGCCCGCCCAGGCCGAGCCGTAGGTGGTGTCGGGGATCACCTCGTCGCGGTCGGTGCCGCTGCGCAGGTCCCGCAGGCGCATCGTGTAGCGCTCGGAACCGTCATGGTCGGTGGAGTAGAGCAGCAGCTCCTGGTTCGGTGAGAGGTCGTAGGCCCCCATGCCGAAGTAGTCGCTGTCCCCGGCGAGCACGTTCATGTCGAGCAGCACCTCCTCGCCGGGCACGGGCTCGGTCGACGGGAGGTCAGCCGGCGGCTCGATGGAGGTGCGGCACAGGATCGGGTACTGCTGGCCCTCCTCGGTGCGGCTGTAGAACCAGCGACCGTCCTTGCGGAACGGCACCGACAGGTCCGTCTCCTTGATGCGAGCCTTCATCTCGACGAACAGGTCGGCCTGGAGTGCCTCGGTGTGGGCAAGCGAGGCGGCCACGAAGGCGTTCTCGAC
The DNA here is from genome assembly GCA_046595835.1 of Acidimicrobiales bacterium. Lineage (GTDB taxonomy): Bacteria > Actinomycetota > Acidimicrobiia > Acidimicrobiales > VFJN01 > VFJN01. The sequence continues at coordinate 5,006 of JBKJSO010000003.1, forward strand.
CTCGAGGAGGTCGAGCACCTCGGGATCGTCTCGATCGTCGCTGCGCAACCAGTACCAGTCGTCCACCCGCTCGTCGCCGTGGGTGGTCATCCGGTGGGGTCGGCGCGGGGCGGTGGGGGGTGTCGGCGACATGGCTTGGCAGCCTACGTACATCGCTCGGATAGGTTCGGCGCATGCCTGACGACAAGCCCCACGTGTACGTCCCCGCCGGTGAGACCCCTCCGGCCGAGCTGATCACCGAGGACATCGAGGTCGGCGACGGCGACGAAGCCACCACCGGCTCGCAGGTCGAGGTGCACTACGTCGGCGTGTCGTGGCGCACCCGCAAGCAGTTCGACGCCAGCTGGGACCGTGGCGACACCTTCAGCTTCGGGCTGGGCGCCGGTCAGGTCATCAAGGGCTGGGACGAGGGTGTCGTCGGCATGAAGGTCGGCGGCCGCCGCCGGATCGTCATCCCGCCGGGCAAGGCCTACGGCCGTCAGGGCGCCGGTGGCGTGATCGGCCCGGACGAGACGCTCGTCTTCGTGGTGGACCTGCTCAGCGTTCGCTGACCCACTCGGTTCGGACTTCGGGGGTCACGCGGGGCTCCGGTACCCTCGGCCGCCATGGCTGAGCGTCCCGACTTCCGTGCCCCGAAGGGCACCCAGGACGTGCTGCCCCCGGAGTCGTCCCGATGGGAGGCCCTCGTCGCGACGTTCGCCGACATCGCCGGCCGGTACGGCTTCGGCCTGATCCAGTCGCCGATGTTCGAGGACATCGGCGTGTTCCAGCGGATCGGTGAGGGCACCGACGTCGTCACCAAGGAGATGTACGACTTCCGCGACAAGGGCGACCGCCACATCGCGCTGCGCCCGGAGGGGACGGCGTCGGTCGCGCGAGCCTTCGTCGAGCACCATCCCGACGTGCCGTGGAAGGTCTGGTACGCCACCCCCGCGTTCCGCTACGAGCGCCCCCAGGCGGGTCGCCTGCGCCAGCACCACCAGGTGGGCGTGGAGTGCATCGGCTCGCCAGATCCCGATGTCGACGTCGAGGTGATCGCGCTCGGTCACACGTTCCTCACGGCGCTCGGTCTGCGCCAGTGGCGCCTGGTCCTGAACTTCATGGGCACGCCGGCCGACCGGGTCACCTACGCCGGCGTCCTGCAGGACTGGCTGCGCGCGCGGATGGCCGACCTCGCACCCGACGACGCCGACAAGGTGGCGTCGCACCCGCTGCGTGTCCTCGACTCGAAGCGCGACGCCACCCGCGCCGTGCTCGTCGACGCGCCTCGCATGGCCGACACGCTCGACGCCGCCTCCGTCGCCCACGGCGATCGGGTGCAGGCCGGTCTGCGATCGCTCGGCATCGACTTCGAGATCGACACCACCCTCGTGCGCGGGCTCGACTACTACACCCACACGCTCTTCGAGTTCCAGAGCTCTGCCCTGGGCAACGCGCAATCCACCATCCTGGGCGGCGGTCGCTACGACGGGCTCGTCGAGCAGCTCGGCGGGTCGCCCACGCCCGGCATCGGCTTCGGCTGCGGCATCGAGCGAGTGCTGCTCACGTGCGACGCCGAGGCGGTGTTCCCGGCCCCGGAGCGTCGGGTGCAGGTGTTCGTGGTCGACACCGCCGGCGGCGAGAGCGCAGTCACGATCACGCAGGCCCTGCGGGCCGCCGGCCTCGCCACCGACCGAGCCTTCGACGGCCGCTCCATGAAGTCGCAGATGAAGGCGGCGTCCAAGAGTGGCGCCGCCGTGGCCGTAATCATCGGCGACGACGAGCGGGCGGCGGGCAACGCCACGGTGCGGGACCTCACGGCGGGCGAGCAGTCGGTCGTGGCCCTCGACGACCTCGTGGCCGCCGTCACCACGGTCGTGCGTCCCTGACGATCCCGCTGGGGTCCACCCCGGGCGCCGTGCCATCGTTGTCCACCCCGATCAGATGGAGACCGAGTTGAGCGAGCCCACCGAGCCGATGCGGACCCACCGCTGTGGTGATCTGCGCGTGGCGAACGCGGGCGAGCTGGTCGCGCTCTGCGGCTGGGTCGGTCGACGTCGCGAGCATGGCGAGCACCTCGCGTTCATCGACCTGCGCGACCACACCGGCGTGGTGCAGTGCGTGGTCGACGGGGCGGCCGACCTTCGCAGCGAGTTCGTGGTGCGCATCACCGGCACCGTCCGGCCTCGCCCGGACGGCACGGTCAACGACGCCCTGGCCACCGGCCAGATCGAGGTGGGCGACTGCCACGTGGAGATCCTGTCGGCCGCTGAGCCGCCACCGTTCCCCATCGACGATCGCGCCGACGGCGTCGACGAGACGATTCGCCTGCGCTACCGCTACCTCGACCTGCGCCGTGAGCGCATGCAGCGCAACCTTCGCATCCGTTCCACGGTGAACGCCGCCATCCGCGCTGCCATGGCGCGCCAGGACTTCGTCGAGGTCGAGACCCCGATGCTCATGCCCTCCACGCCGGAGGGCGCCCGCGAGTTCCTCGTGCCGTCGCGCCAGGTGCCCGGCAGCTTCTACGCGCTGCCACAGTCGCCGCAGCTGTTCAAGCAGCTTCTGATGGTGGGCGGTACCGATCGCTACTACCAGATCGCCCGCTGCCTGCGGGATGAGGACCTGCGCGCCGATCGCCAGTATGAGTTCATGCAGCTCGACGCGGAGGCCAGCTTCGTCACCCAAGATGAGGTGCTGGCCTTCATCTCAGAAGGCGTGCTGGACGCGGCCGAGGCTGTCACCGGTCAACGCCCCGAGGAGATCCCGCAGATCACCTGGCGCGAGGCCATGGACCGCTACGGCAGTGACAAGCCCGACCTGCGCTTCGGCATGGAGCTCACCGAGCTCACGCCGGTGTTCGCCACCACCGAGTTCAAGGCGTTCGCCTCGGCGGAGGCCATCAAGGGCCTGCGGGTGGCTGGCGCGTCCGCGGACTTCGGCCGCAACAAGCTCGACGGTCTCACCGACCGAGCAAAGTCGCTCGGCGCCAAGGGGCTCGTGTGGATGCGAGTGGGTGATGGGGGAGTGCTCGACAGCCCCGTCGCCAAGTTCCTGAGCGAGGCTGAGCAGTCCGCGCTCGTGCGGGCGCTCGACGCCGAGCCCGGTGACCTCCTGCTGCTCGTGGCCGACGACTGGCACACCGCCTGCGAGGTGCTCGGCACCCTGCGCAACGACCTCGGTCGACCCCCGGTGCACGAGGGCCCGTACCGCTATGTGTGGGTGATCGACTTCCCGATGTTCGTCGGCCGCTCCGAGGACGGCACCCCCAAGCCGGCCCACCACCCCTTCACCCGCCCGCACGCGGAGGACCTCGACCGGCTCGAGTCCGACCCGATGTCGGTGCGGTCGAAGGCCTACGACCTCGTGCTCAACGGCTGGGAGCTCGGATCGGGCTCGATCCGGATCCACGAGCCCGACCTGCAGCAGCGCGTGTTCGATCTGCTCGGCATCGGCCCGGAGGAGGCGCAGCGACGCTTCGGGTTCTTCCTCACGCCGTTCCGCTACGGTGCCCCGCCCCACGGCGGGTTCGCCTTCGGCATCGACCGCCTCGCCGCCATCCTCGCCGGCGAGGAGAACATCCGCGAGGTGATCGCCTTCCCCAAGCCCAGCTCCGGGATCGACCCGATGACCTCCGCGCCCACCCCGGTCGACGAGCGCCAGCTCGCCGACCTAGGCCTCCGGGTGCTCTAACCCTCTCACCGGTTCTCTGCACCCTCAGCCCCGAAATGCGGGGCCCCGGGTGCGCAGAACGGAGTGGGGAGGGGTTAGGCGGCGGCTCGAGCGAACGCCTCCCGAATTGTCGCTGCGACCATGGCCGGACGGTCCACGACATCGGCCCACGTGAAGCGCAGGACGGTCCACCCGAGGGCCACCAGGCGGTTCTGACGGGTGCGATCCCGCTGGAACGCATCGCGGGAGGAGTGGGCGCTGTATCCGTCGACTTCGAGGGCGATCTTGCGATCGGGGTAGGCCGCGTCGATCCGAGCGACGAATCGCCCCGCCTGCCACACCTCGTGCTGCAGGAGAGGGTCGGGCAGCTCGTAGGTGCGGACGATCCCGAGAAGCCGCCGCTCGAGCACGCTCTCCTCGGTGCCGCGGAAGGACCGCCGATCCTCAAGCAGCGACCGCACGATCCCTGCGCCGTTACGGCCCTTCTTGCCGAGCGCGTCGCGAAGTCGCTCCACCTCCGCGAGCGAGAAGAGCTGCGTCGTGAGACCCCTGCTGAGCGCGTCGCCCACCGCCCATGTGGGCAGGACCAGTCCCAGGTCGATGATCGTGCGGGTTGGGTCCGTCAACCGGAACCCCTCACGGTCGACGGCGAGCTCGTCATCGAGGTCCGAGATCCGGTGGACGATCGCGGGTGGCTGAGCCCGAGGTGCCCGTGAGGGCGTCACCGAGACGTCGACGTACCCGGCCGGCTGGATGAGCCCCCACAGCTCCGCCGCGGATCGGTGGGACACGACCCCATCGGTGCTGAGCTCGGCCGACTTCAGGGCCTGGTGCCAGGTCTGCGGTGACCCGAGGACCCGAAGGACGCGAGGCTGGACTGCGACAAGGCGCCCTTCGGACACCCACCTGTCCTTGCGGCCCGGGCCGAGGGCCTTCACAGCCTGTGCGGAGGTGATGACGCCGTGCTGCGCCCTGGCCAGATCGTCGATCACCTGTGAGTCGTCTGTGGACATGACTCGTTCCCTTCGCCGATTGCCCGAATCTGTGCACCGCCACCCACGGAATACGGGGGTGTGTGCGCACAGAACGGGTTGGTTGGTTGGTGTCGGGGGAAGGGTGGAACAGACTGAAACACACTGTATGGGCATCAAGGTTCGGGCGTCCAGGGTGCGGGTAGCGTCGCGCCGATGGCTGATGACCTGTTCTCGGCGGCGGCGGAGGACGCGCTGACCCGGCACGCGCCGCTGGCCGCCCGCCTTCGGCCCCGCACGCTCGACGACATCATCGGCCAGGACCACCTGCTGGGCGCCGGCCAGCCGCTGCGCACGCTGGTGGAGGCCGATCGCCTGTCGTCGGTGATCCTGTGGGGTCCGCCCGGCACCGGCAAGACCAGCCTCGCCCAGGCCATCGCCGCCCACACCAGCAAGAGCTTCGAGCAGCTCTCGGCCGTGAGCGCCGGCGTGAAGGACGTGCGCGACGTCCTCGAGCGGGCCAAGCACCGCCTCGGTGAGCGCGGCCAGGGCACGATCCTGTTCCTCGACGAGGTGCACCGCTTCTCCAAGTCGCAGCAGGACGCCCTTCTGCCCGGCGTGGAGAGCGGCCTCATCACCTTGATCGGCGCCACCACGGAGAACCCGTTCTTCGAGGTGAACCCCCCGCTGCTGTCGCGATCCACCCTGTTCCGGCTGAACGCCCTCGACCACGATGCCGCCCGGCTCCTCCTGCAAAAGGGGCTGCGGTCTGAGGGGGCGACGGCCGACGACGACGCTCTCGACCACCTCGCCGGCCACGCCAACGGCGACGGCCGCCACGTCCTCACGAGCGTGGAGGTGGCCATCGCCATCGCCCGGGCCCGCGCCGATGGCGCCGAGCCCGTGGTCACCCTGGCCGATGCCGAGGCGGCGCTCGGCACGAAGGCGCTGCGCTATGGGCGCGACGAGCACTACGACGTCATCTCGGCCTTCATCAAGAGCATGCGGGGTTCGGACCCGGATGCGGCCCTCTACTGGCTGGCCCGGATGCTCGAGGCGGGGGAGGACGCCCGGTTCATCGCGCGCCGCGTCGTCATCGCGGCCAGCGAGGACGTCGGCGAGGCCGATCCGATGGCGCTGGTCGTAGCGGTGGCCGCCGCGCACGCCGTCGAGCACGTCGGTCTGCCGGAGGCCCAGCTGAACCTCGCGCAGGCTGTGGTCCACCTCGCCACCGCCCCCAAGTCGAACCGTTCGGCCCTCGGGATCTGGAAGGCCCGGGAGGACGTGCGCCACGGTCCGTCGGTGGAGGTACCGGTCCACCTGCGCGACGGCCACTACGCAGGCGCCGAGAAGCTCGGTCACGGCGTGGGCTACGACTATCCTCACGACCACGCTGGGGGCTGGGTCGCTCAGCAGTACCTCCCTCCCGAGATCAGCGACCGCCGCTACTACGACCCCTCCGACCACGGCTTCGAGCAGGAGATCCGCACGCGCATGGAACGAAGGACCCCGAGCCAGTGACGTCTACAGAGCTGGCGGCGCTCATCGTCGCCATCGCCAGCGTGGTGGCCGTCGTGCTCCTCGCCGTGATCCTCACCTCGATCACCAAGACCCTCAGGGCCGTGCGCGACACCGTCGAGCTCCTGCGCACCGAGACGGTGCCCGTGATGACCGATCTGGGCGACGCCGTGCGCAGTGCCAACACGGAGATCGAACGCCTCGGTGGTGTGCTGGGCACGGCCGAGTCGATCGGTGGCACGGTCGACTCCGCCTCCCGTCTCGCCTACCTGGCCTTCTCGAACCCGGTGATCAAGGCCATGGCGGTCGCTTCGGGCACCAGCCGGGCCGCCCGGCGCTTCCGCCGCATCCGGACCGAGCGGTAGGGCCCATGTTCCGACGGCTCTTCTGGCTGATCATGGGTGCTGGCTTCGGGTTCGGCATGTCGTTCTGGCTGATGCGCTTCGTGAAGGAGACCGCGGCCCGCTACGCACCGGAGCGCGTCTCGGCCGATCTGGCCGGGGCCGTCCGCGGGCTCGGCACCGACCTTCGGGCAGCTGTCGCCGAGGGACGTGACGCGATGCGCGAGCGCGAAGCAGAGCTGCGCGCCGAGGTCAGCAGCTCCCGCTGAGGGCGGGAACGACCGTGAGACCGCCCACACCCGCCCGGTAGGCTCGATCCACCCATGGACGCCAACGGACTGCGCCGAGCCTGGAACGAGTTCTTCGCCGCCAGGCAGCACACGCTGCTGCCCTCGTCGAGCCTCATCCCCACCCACCCCACGGCCCCGATGTTCACCAACTCGGGGATGATGCAGTTCGTCCCGGTGTTCCTCGGCGAGGAGCCGGCCACCTTCGACCCAGCCCGCGTGGCCACCATTCAGAAGTGCGTGCGTGCGGGCGGCAAGCACAACGACCTCGACGCCATCGGTCGCACCCCGCGGCACCTGAGCTTCTTCGAGATGCTCGGCAACTTCAGCTTCGGCGACTACTTCAAGGCCGAGGCGATCCCCTGGGCCTGGGAGCTCCTCACCGAGGTGCTGGGGCTCGACGGGGACCGAATGTGGGTCACCGTCCACGTCAGCGACGACGAGGCGGAGGACATGTGGGCCGACTCGGTGGGGTTCCCGCGGGATCGGATCCAGCGCCTCGACAAGGACAACTTCTGGGAGATGGGCGACACGGGCCCGTGCGGACCGTCCTCGGAGATCTTCTGGGACTACGGCACATCGTTCGGCCCCGAGGGTGGGCCCGCCAACCCCGCGGCCGCGAACCGCTACGTCGAGATCTGGAACCTCGTGTTCCCCCAGTACTTCCGGGCCGGCGACGGTTCCCTCTCGGATCTCCCCAAGCGCGGCATCGATACCGGGGCGGGGCTCGAGCGGATGCTCACCGCCCTCAACGGCTCGCACACCGTCTATGACGTCGATCCCCTGGATCGTCTCGTGGAGGTGGCCCAGTCGATCACGGGACGTTCGCTGGGTGCCGACGAGCGCACCGACATCGCGCTGAAGGTCCTGGCTGACCATGCTCGCACGATGACCTTCCTCGTGGCCGACGGCATCGTCCCGTCGAACGACGATCGCGGCTACGTGCTCCGGCGCATCATCCGCCGCGCGGTGCGGTACGCGTACCTGCTCGGCGTGGAGCGCGACCTGTCGGCGCCGCTCATCGAAGCGGTCGTCGACGCGATGGCCGACGGCTATCCCGAGCTGTGCGCCGATCAAGATCGGATCGTGGGGGTCGTGTCCCGCGAGGAGGACCGGTTCCGTCAGACCCTCAAGCGCGGCACGAGCCTGCTCGACGCGAAGCTGGCCGAGCTCGGTCCGGGTCAGGCCCTCGGGGGCGACGTCGCCTTCGATCTGTACGAGACGTTCGGCTTCCCGCTCGAGGTCACCCAGGAGATCACCGGGGAGCTCGGCATCACCGTGGACGAAGCCGGCTACCGGACGGCCCTCGGTCGTGCGCAGCAGGTGTCCAAAGCCGGAGCGAAGACCGGCAAGGACCTCTACGCCAACTTCACCTCCTTCCAGGAGATCCTCGACAGCTTCGGTCCGACAGAGTTCGTCGGGCGCCACGAGGTCGTGAGCAAGGCCACGGTCCTGGCGGTCGTTCCCGGCGAGGACGGCACGGCGTCGGTCTTCCTCGACCGGACGCCCTTCTACGCCGAGTCCGGAGGGCAGGTAGGCGACACCGGCACGATCACGACCGACACCGGGCGAGCCGAGGTGCTCGACACCACCTTCGGCCTGCCCGGTCTCCACCGCCATGAGGTGCGGATCCGCGAGGGCGCCATCGAGGCCGGGCACGACGCCACCGCGGCCATCGACGAGCGCCGTCGGGACGCCATCCGCCGCAACCACACCGGCACC
>JBKJSO010000029.1:0-2525 GCA_046595835.1 Acidimicrobiales bacterium
CCGATGGTACTTGGGTCGAGAGGCCCTGGGAGAGTAGGACGCCGCCGAGTTCTCATTGCACGAAGGGCCCCCGGAGACGGGGGTCCTTCGTCGTTTTCGCCCCCCGATAGGATCACCTGCCCATGCCGAAGCCCCCGCCCTCCGATCCGTCACGTCGTGGCCGTCCCGCCCGACCGGCACGCGCCGAGGGGGCTGCGGGTGCGCCCCGCACTGGGGGCAAGCCGGGTGGGGCGGGAAAGCCCCCCGTGACCGGACGCACCGGGGGCGCGGGCAAGCCGGACGCACCGGCGCGTGCTGGCGGCGCCGGGCGACCCGGCCGTCCCGCGGCCCGGGGGCAGAGTCGGGATGCCACCTCGAGCGAGGGTCCGGCGTGGAAGCGACGGGCCGACGCGCGCGCCGGGGACGACGCGCGGGCCAAAGAGGCCGGCTGGGGCGGCGTGGCCCGCCGCGGCGCCGGACGACTGCGCGACGAGGGTCGTGGGGCAGGGGCGTCGGACGCGTTCCGGGAGGCGGCGGGCCGCGAAGCCTGGGAGCCCGAGGTGTGGATCGACGAGGGGGTCGTGCGCGGCGAGGCCACTGGAGCGGTGGGACGGGGTCGATCGACCCGTCGGGCGACCGAGGCCGTGGCTGACGAGCGCAGCATCGCCCCGGATCCATCGCTGCGCAGGTCTGTCGGGGCCGGCAAGGTCGAGCGGCTCGAGGAGCGCCTGAAGGACGCCAGTCGGGCGTTCCGGCGTGAGCGCTTCGACGAGGCCCGTCGGATGCTGCGCCCGCTGGCCGATGCTGCGCCGACCGCTGAGTCGGTCCGCGAGCTGCTCGGGCTCACCTACTACCGCCTCGGGCGCTGGAAGCTGGCCACCACCGAGCTGGAGGCGTTCCGCGACCTCTCCGGCAGCACGGAGCAGCACCCCGTGCTGGCCGACTGCTATCGGGCCCTGGGCCGTCACGCCAAGGTCGTGGAGCTCTGGGAGGAGCTGCGCAAGGCGTCGCCGAGCGCGGCCCTCGTGGCCGAGGGGCGCATCGTCTACGCCGGCTCCCTGGCCGACCAAGGCCAGCTCACCGACGCGATCGCGGCGCTTGAGGCGTCGAAGCCCCCGGCCCGTCACCCCCAGCTGCACCACCTTCGGGTCACGTACGCGCTGGCCGACCTCCACGAGCGGGCGGGCGACTTGCCCAAGGCCCGCCAGCTCTTCGCCATCGTGGCTGCCGCCGACCCTGAGCTCGGCGACGTCGAGGCCCGGTTGCGCGCCCTGCGCTGAGAGCGCGCACATCAACGCGTACAGTGCGCAGGTGGCTCCCCCCGTGGACCCGCACGGGAGCACTCGACCCCTCTGGGCGATGTAGGCGTTCTGGCCAGCGATGCTGGTGTGGTCAACATCTAAAGGGACCGGCCCGCCGACGTCGAATGTTCATGGAGCCGCACGTTCGCGCGCCGGCTCTCAACCACTCTTTGCGCCAGGGGGCGATGTTCATTGAAGCGATCACTCGGTCGTAGGTTCGTCCCGCTGGCAGCCTTCGTGGCTGCCCAGCTGCTCATCATCGCGTTGGCGCCATCGCGTCCGCCCGAGACGACGAGCGCGCTCGGGACGGGTGGCTCGACGAGCGGGGTCAGCGATGGGTCTGGGACGAGCGCCGACGGAACGGCCGGCGGCGTGGCCGACGGGTCGGGAACCGGAGCCGCTGACGGCTCGACAACCGGCGGTGCGGTCGTCGGGACAGGCGGCACGGGCGGCACGGGTGGGACGACCGGTGGCGGGAGCGGCCCCACCGGAGGCCCACCCTCAGGTGACACGAGCCACTGCAAGGGAGGGCGCCAGTTCGACCCTGCCATCGACTTCTACGCGCCGCCGTGCACGCCGAAGTTCGTGGGCGACAACGGGGGAGCCACGTACCAGGGCGTCACCAAGGACAAGATCACGATCGTCCAGTACATCGGCAAGGGCAGCGACGCCGTCGACGCAATCTTGAAGGCGCAGAAGGCGTACGTCAGCGTCGACCAGTTCCGCACCTACCAAGCCGTCGCCCAGAAGTTCATCAACTCCCACTATGAGCTCTACGGCCGCCAGGTCGAGCTGAAGGTGTTCGAGGGGCACTGCGAGACCATCCCGCCGGCGGTGGACTGCCTGCGCGGCGAGATGCGCGAGATGGTGACCTCGCTCCACCCGTACGCGGTGTACTGGAACTCATCGCTGTGCTCGGCCTGCTACGACGAGCTGTCGAAGCTCAGGACAGTGAACGTCGGCGGCTGGCACTTCCGGGACGAGTTCGCGGCGCGCCGGGCGCCCTATCACTGGGACGTGCAGATGTCGGGCACGACGTTGGCCCAGCACGCCGGCCGATGGTGGTGTTCCCAGCTCAAGGGGAAGCCAGCGCGGTATGCCGGCTCGGCCAATACGACGCAGGATCTGCGCGACAACGTCCGCAAGCTCGGGGTCATCAGCACCAACGACCCGGAGAACAAGGCCTCCGTCGAGGTCGACCTGCGGGGCGAGCTCCAGAAGTGCGGGTCGGGCTACGGCGACAAC
>JBKJSO010000184.1:0-3284 GCA_046595835.1 Acidimicrobiales bacterium
GTACGGCCTCGGCTTCCCGCTCCTCGCCGATGAGGACCACGCCGTGGCCGAGGCCTACGGGGCCTGGGGCGAGAAGTCGATGTACGGCAAGAAGTACCAGGGCATCATCCGCTCCGCGTTCCTGATCGACGAGACCGGCAAGATCGAGCAGGCGTGGCCCAAGGTGAGCCCCAAGGACACGCCGGCCAACCTGCTCGTGTCCCTGGCCACCTGACGCAGATGACCTCGTGACCTCGCTGCCCACCCCTGCCGACGTCCTGCCCCATCGACCCCCGTTCCTCTTCGTCGACGAGATCGTCACGATCGAGGCGGGGCAGCTGGCGGTGGGGCGATGGCACCTCACGGGCGAGGAGGCGTTCTTCGCCGGCCACTTCCCGGGCCGCCCCACGCTCCCGGGGGTGCTGATGGTGGAAGCGCTGGCGCAGGTGGGGGCGATCGCGGTGCTCTCCGAGCCCCGCTACGCAGGCAAGCTGCCGCTGTTCGGGGGGATCGACGGCGTGCGCTTCCGGCGCCAGGTGGAGCCGGGTGACACGCTGGACCTGCGCGTCGAGATGGGTCGGCTCTCGGCGCGAGCCGGCAAGGGCCATGGCACCGCATCAGTGAATGGCGAGGTGGCATGTGAGGCAGATCTGCTCTTCGTCATCGTCGACGCGTGATCTCACATCGCCCACACCTCCAGCGTTGAAGACAGCAGTGGACCTGCCCCCGTTCCAACAGCTGCTGGATGCTCATGCCGCCGACGTGCACCGCTTCTGCGTGCTGCAGGCCGGCCCGCACCACGGCCCCGACTGCTTCCAGGAGACGATCCTCGCCGCCCTGCGCGCCTACCCCGCTCTCCGGGACGGCGCGAGCCTTCGCGGGTGGCTGTTCACGATCGCGCATCGCAAGGTGATCGACCAGCACCGGGCGGTGGGTCGCCGAGCCATGCCGGTGGACGTGGTTCCCGACGCGGGGGCTCCCCCGACCGCCGTCGATCCCGACCTGTGGGCGGCCGTGGCGAAGCTGCCGGCGAAGCAGCGAGGGGGGATCGCCCTGCGCTACCTCGCTGATCTTCCCTATTCCGACATCGCGGCCGCCTTGGACTGCTCCGAGGCGGCCGCCCGTCAGAACGTGCGGGCTGGCCTGGCCAGCCTGCGCGTGGAGGTGACCCGATGACCATCGACCATTCGGAAGCCGCCTTGGCGACGGCGCTGCAGCGCCCGGTGACGACGGATCCAACCGGTGACCTGGCGGGCGCGCTGGCCCGCGCTGAGCGGGAAGGGCTCGTCGACGTCGCCTACGCGACGACGGACACGCCGATCGGTCTGCTCCTGGTCGCCGCGACCGAGGCCGGTGTCGTGCGTCTCGCCTTCGAGGGCGAGGACGACGACGCCGTGCTTCAAGACCTGGCCGCTCGTGTGAGCCCTCGCGTGGTGGCCTCGAAGATCCGGCTGGACCGGGCCCGGCGCCAGCTCGACGAGTACTTCGACGGACACCGCGACCACTTCGATCTCCCGCTCGACTGGCGGCTCTCGAGCGGGTTCCGCAAGACCGTGCTCGAGCACCTCTACGCCGACGTGGGCTACGGCCACACCGTGAGCTACCTCGAGCTGGCCACGATGGTGGGCAACCCGAAGGCGTCCCGCGCCGTGGGCACCGCGATGGCCACCAACCCCATCCCGATCATCGTCCCCTGCCACCGCGTGCTGCGCACCGGCGGACACCTCGGCGGGTACGGCGGGGGACTGGCCACCAAGGCCAGGCTCCTGCAGCTGGAGTCCGGCGAGGCCGCCCTGTTCTGACCCCACGGATCAGGCGGGGGCGAGGATGAGCGACCCGTTGTGGCCGCCGAAGCCGAAGCTGTTGGAGATCGTGGGGCCGGGCTCCCAGGCCCGCGGCTCGCCGACCACGAGGTCGATCTGGGGCAGATCGGGATCGACCGCGGTGGTGACGGCGGTGGGTGGGATCAGGCGCCGGCGCATCGACTCGATCACGGCCACGGCCTCGATGGCGCCGGCGGCGCCAAGGGAGTGCCCGGTGACGCCCTTGATGGAGGTGACCGCGGGGCCCGGGACGCCGAACAGCTTGGCCACCGCCTCGGCCTCAGCGGCGTCGTTGAGCGGCGTCGACGTGCCATGGGCGTTGACCTGGCGGATGTCGCCCGGCTCGAGCCCGGCGCTGGCCAGGGCGATCTCCATGCACGACAGCGCGCCTCGCCCGCCTGGGGCCGGCGCGGTGATGTGATGGGCATCGGCCGTCGAGGCCCCGCCGAGGATCTCCGCCAGGATCGTCGCGCCGCGGGCTTCGGCCACCTCCCACGCCTCCAGGATCAGGACCGCGGCGCCCTCGGCGATCACGAACCCGTCGCGCGTGGCGGCGAAGGGCTCGGACACCTGGCGAGACGACATGGCAGTCATGTTCGTGAAGCCGGCCATGCCCACAGGCGTCATGGCTGCTTCGGAGCCGCCGGCGGCGACGACGTCGCAGCGGCCGGTGGCGATCCACATGGCGGCGTCGATGAGCGCGTGGGTGCCGGCCGCGCAGGCCGTGCTCACGGTCTGGCACGGGCCCTGCCAGCCCCATCGCATCGACACCGTGGCGCTGGGCGCGTTGGGCATCATCATCGGCACGAGGAACGGCGAGACCCGGCGGGCGCCCTTCTCGTTGTAGATCGTGATCTGCTCCTCGAGCGTGGCGATCCCACCGATCCCGGTGGCGATGAGCACGCCTCGTCGGAGCGGGTCGCCCCCGATCTCGCCGGCACCGGCCAGCGCCTGGACGGCCGCCCCGAGCGCGAGCTGGGTGACGCGGTCGGCCCGTCGCGCCTCCTTCGGGTTGGCGAAAAGCGGCTCCGGGTCGAAGTCGTGGATCCGGCGCTCGCCCGCGGGGGGAGCGCTGCAGAGGCCCTCCCAGAACGCGTCGACTCCCGTCCCGCAGGACGAGAGGACGCCGACGCCCGTGACCGCGACCCGTCGCCCGTCCATGGCTACGCGGTGGTGCCGAGCTTGCCGGTGACGAGGTCGAGCGCGTGCTGGACGGTGGTGATGCCTTCGAGCTCGTCCTCCTCGACGGTGATGTCGAACTCGTCCTCGAGGGCCATCACGAGCTCAGCGAGGTCGAGGCTGTCGGCGTCGAGGTCGTCGGCGAAGCTGGCTTCGGGCACGACCTTGTCGGCATCGACCGACAGGACCTGCACGGCAAGAGGCTTGAAGCGGTCGAGGACATCGCTCATTCGGGGGACTCCTTGGTGGTGGTGGGATCGATCGTGTGCACGACGCTAGAGGGGTCAGAACCCCATGCCGATG
>JBKJSO010000284.1:0-7357 GCA_046595835.1 Acidimicrobiales bacterium
GTGCCTTGGCCGGGGCGGGGGCGGGAGCCGGTCGGGGAGCGGGACGAGGGGCGGGGGGCGGGGCCGGCGCAGCGACCGTGGTGGGGGGTGCCGGGGCGATCGTCGCCGGGACGGTGGTGTCGGGCGCTGCAGTCTGCAGCGCCACCTCGGCGACGGAGCCCCCAAGGGCCTGGGCGGTGATCCGACCGTCGGTGCTCGAGTGGGCGGCCGACCCTTGGTGCACTGTGTCGGCGATGGCGGCGACGGCGCTGAGCTGCAGCCCCAAGATGGCGAGGCAGAGCACTCGGATGGGGCGGGTGATTCGGTCGTGTCGAGCCATGCCCAAGACGTCGACCCCGCCGCGTGGGCAGGCGCAGAGTGCATCGGACCGGGGGGAGGGTCTGATCCCGCTCGCAGACTGATCTCAGCGAACTGAGTCGAACGGACCAGTACGCGCTGACCTTCTCGAACCATGCCTAAAGGTGCATCAGGATCAGGCCGATTGCACTGCTAGAGCGCTTTGAGGGAAGCGTCCAGCAGGAAGGTCACCACCATGGCACCACTCGGGGCAACCAAGACGATCAGCGTGCTGGTCATCGATGATCATGAGCTGCTGAGCTCGGCGCTCGGTGCCGCGTTCAGCCAGGACGGCCGCACCCACGTGGTGGGCACGGCGTCCACGATCGCCAGCGGCGTCCTCGCTGCGGCGTCCCTGCAGCCGGATGTGATCCTCACCGACCGGCGCCTCCCCGACGGTGACATGGACGATCACGTCCACGAGCTGCGGGCCGCCAGCCCCTCGTCGAGGATCGTGCTGATGACGGGTTGGCCGACGCAGCGCTCCTGCCTCGCAGCCCTCGATGCAGGGGTGCAGGGCATCATCTCGAAGGCCCAGCCCGTCTCCCAGATCCTCGACACGGTGGCCCGCGTGGTGGCCGGCGACCTCGTCGTCCCGGCGAGCCTCACTCCAGTGCTGCTCGCCCGCACCGGCCGATCGGACATGGCACGGTCCAACGACCTCTCGCGCCGCGAGCTCGACGTACTGGAAGCGCTGGCCTGCGGGGAGTCCACCCTCGACGCGGCACGCCGACTGTGCATCAGCAACAACACCGTTCGAAACCACCTCGCACGAGCCATGCTCAAGCTCGGGGTCCACGACCGACTGTCGGCCGTGGCCGAGGCCATGCGGCTCGGTCTCGTCGCACCCCGCCTCCCTGGTTCAGGCGACAGCGGCTCGTCGCAAGCCGCCTGCTGGTGACCTCCGTGGACTCCATGGCTGATCTCTCCGCTGACCTCCAGCTCGCCGTCGAGCGAGACGAGCTCCGCGTCCACTACCTGCCCATCGTCGGGCTCACCGACGGGCTCGTGATCGGTGTCGAGGCACTGGCCCGATGGCACCGTGCCGATCGGGTGCTCGACACCCAGCTGTTCCTCGCGCTCGCCGAGAAGACCGGTGCCATCGTCCAGATCGGGCGTCGCGTGATGGAGCGGGCCTGCCAGGACGTAACCCGCTGGAACGCGGCCCACCCCGAACGGGCGCCGCTCCGCCTCGCGGTGAACCTCTCCCTGCACCAGCTCACCGAGCCGGACGCTGTCGAGCAGCTCGAGCGCCTTCTGCGCGAGACGGGCTTCGACCCCGGTCATCTCTCCCTGGAGGTGAGCGAGGACTCGCTGCACGAGCTCGGTCACGCGGTCGGGCCGACGCTCCTCGCGCTCAAGCAGCTCGGGATCCGCCTCTCCGTCGACGACTTCGGCACAGGAGCGTCGTCGCTCGTCGCCCTGCAGCGCTACCACCTCGACGAGCTCAAGATCGATCGCTCCTTCATCGCGCAGATGGACGTGGACGACGACGCCGCCACCATCGTCCGGGGCGTCGTGCGGCTCGCGCAGTCGCTCGGACTCGACACGGTGGCCGAAGGCGTGGAGCGCCCTGTCCAGGAGCAGATGCTGCGAGCCTTGGGTTGCGACGTCGTGCAGGGCTGGCTGTACGCCAAGCCCGCCGAGGACCTGACCGCCACGGTCACCGTTGCCGAGCAGGCGGCCGCGGCCTCGCTGGAGCGCCGGCCCGCAGACCACAGCGAGCTGTGGCAGGGCGCCCCCACGGCGCTCAGTGCCACCCGGTTCGTCGAGGCGGTGTTCGAATCAGCGCCCATCGGCATGGTGCTGATCGACGAGACCGGCCGCCACCTGGCTGCCAACCCCGCTGTCGCACGCCTCCTCGGTCGAGAGGTCGACGAGCTGCTCGGCATGACCTGCTGGGAGGCCGTGCACCCCGAGGACCTCCTCGCCGACCTGGCCGGCATGGACCAGCTCCTGCGCGGCGAGTGCCAGACCTACGTGGTCGAGGAGCGGGTGCTGGGCACCGACGGCCGGCCGCGCTGGGTGGAGGTCACCGTCAGCGGCGTGCCGGGCGACCACCAGGCGCATGGCACCTCTGCTCGCCTGCTCCGCCAGATCCGCAGCATCGAGGACAGCCGTCGAGCCAGCGAGGATGCCGCGGTGCTCCGCAGCGTCGTCGCGGCGTCGCCCGACGCGCTGATCATCACCGACGATCTCGGTCGCTGCACGCTCTGGAACCCCGCCGCCGAGGAGCTGTTCGGCTGGACGGAGAAGGAGATGGTGGGCGCGTCGCTCACGCGGCTCGTCCGCGCCGACTCCCAGCTGACGCTGGCTCGCGCGCTGGGCGATGCCACGGCTGGCACTGCGGTGCGCTGGCCCGACGCGACGTGGATCGACTCGTCCGGTGAGTCCTGTGCCGTCGACGTCACCGTCGGTCCGATTCTCGACGCCAGTGGCGCCCGCATCGGGTTGGTGACGCTGGCCCGCGATGTCACGGCGCAGCGCGCTGCCGCCGTCGCCGTCATCGAGGCGCATGAGGCGCTCGGCCTGCACGCCGCCGAGCTGGCCGCCGCCAACGTCCGGCTCGCCACCTTCGCGGGAACGCTCTCGCACGACCTTCTGCAGCCCGTCGTGGTGCTCGACGGGTACCTGGCCCTGCTCGAGCGAGAAGCCACGGAGCTCGACGACGAGCACCGCGACTGGCTCCTCGGCGCCATCAAGGGCAAGGAGCGCGTCTCGGAGGCGATCGACGCCCTGTATCGCAACGCGGTCGACGAGGAGCTCCCGCTGATCGCGGTGGATCTCGGCCTCGTGGTGTCCGACCTGGTCCCCGGGTTGGTGGGGGAGCTCGGTGACGCCCAGGTCATCGTCGGCGACCTCCCGGTCGTCGCGGCCGATCGCGGGCTCGTCACCCAGGTGCTCGCCAACCTGGTCCAGAACGCCGGGCGGTACCGCCACGAGGACCGCCCGCTCGTCGTCGACCTCCAGGCTCGCCCGGACGGCCTGTCGTCGTGGGTCATCGTGGTGGCCGACACCGGGAAGGGCATCAGCACGGACGAGCTCGAGACCGTGTTCGAACCGGGCCGACGCGGCCGCTCAGCCGATGGAGTCCACGGCACGGGCACCGGGTTGGCCACTGTGCGCACCCTCATGCAGCGGATGGGTGGTGAGGCGTGGGCGGAGCCCGAGCCCGCCGGGGGCGTGCGGATGTGCCTGCGCTTCCAAGCTGCCGCCGCGGACCTCGCCTGGGCCTGAGCCCGATCCGTCAACAGCGAAGAGCCGCAGGTGTGGACCTGCGGCTCCTTGCGTACCCCCCCTGGGACTCGAACCCAGAACCTGCGGATTAAGAGTCCGACGCTCTGACCAATTGAGCTAGAGGGGCGTGTGGACTTCGCAGCCTAGGCGCTCTCGCGCCCGGCTACGAAGGCCCGCTGGTCGTGTGGCCGACCGGCATTGCTTGGGGTGACCGAGGGGACTTGAACCCCCGGCCTCCAGGGCCACAACCTGGCGCTCTAACCACCTGAGCTACGGCCACCATGGGAGGGGTCAGCATAGGCCACTGCCACCAGCCCGGATCAACCGTGAACAGGGCAGCAGGGCCGACGCGTACGCTCTGACGCCAGGGCCTCCGTAGCTCAGCTGGACAGAGCAGCGGACTTCTAATCCGACGGTCGCACGTTCGAGTCGTGCCGGAGGCGCCGGTAAGACGACGGGGCGCGTGCCTCAGGCCGTGCGGACGCGGGACGCTCGGCGCAGGACCAGGCCGAGCCCGAGCAGGCCGAGGCCGGGGGCGAGCATCGACTCGCCGCCTGTCTCGGCGGTGCCGTCGGATCCGCCGGATGCGGGGCCGGACACGTTGAGCCCGCTGCCGGCGACCGTGGTCGTGGTTGCCTCGCCCGGAAGCGTGGTGCTCGTGGTGCTCGTGGAGCCGCCGGTGCCGGAGGGGACGGTGGTCGGGGTGGTGACCGCCACGGTGGAGGTGGTGGTGAGATCGACTGGGGCCGTGGTCGAGGTGGTGGCTGCGGGGGCAGCCGTGTCCTCATTGCCGAGGTTGCCTGGCTGCGCGATCGCCAGAGCGCCGCCCGCGGCAGCCAGCGCCGCGGCGGCGCCCAGGATGAGCTTCTCGGGGGTTCTCAGGACAGGACACCTCGTCTGGGGACTGGAGCGGGTGACGGGAATCGAACCCGCACCACCAGCTTGGAAGGCTGGGGCTCTAGCCGTTGAGCTACACCCGCAGGGTCGGAGCGACCGTAGTCGTACGAGGCCGCGATGCTCCAACGCTGGACGACCACGCACCCATCATGGCCGCCCGGTGGTCGGGGAGGGGGGATCTGAACCCCCGACCTCCTGCTCCCAACGCAGACAAACAGGCGTTCGTCTGGTGTAGCCCGATGTCAGATCATGCCGCTGAGCAGGGTTTCGGCGCGATCGCCGTTCGTCTACCTCGCGGTGATGCCGCCCCGTCTTGATACATCACAGATACATCCACTGCGCCGACCCGCGCCGTCGATCGACCCTTGCGAGTAGGGGTCAGTGGACAACCTGGTTTCGACCGTTTGCCTTTGCGCTGTACAGCGCAGCGTCGGCGGTGCGCAACAGCGACTCCGCCTCGGGATCGCCGGATGCCACGCCGAGGCTCGCGGTGACCACAAGGCCGTCGCCGATCCCCACCGGCTCGCTGGCGATGCGGGCTCGGACGCGCTCGGCCAGCGCGGCGCCAGCCGCAAGGTCGGTGTGCGCGCAGATGACGAGGAACTCCTCGCCGCCCCAGCGGCCGGCGATGCCGCCAGCGTCGCACGCAGCGACGATGCGGGCGCCGATCTCCCGCAGGACGACGTCGCCGGCGTCGTGGCCAAGCGTGTCGTTGACCCCCTTGAAGTGATCGATGTCGATCATGAGGACCGCCACGTCGGTCTTCTCGCGCGTGGCGGTCGCACATGTCGCCAGCAGGTGCTGGGCGAGGAACCGACGGTTCGGCAGTGAGGTGAGCGCGTCCGTGTTGCTCATCGCGGCGAGCTCGAAGTTGCGGTGGCGCAGCTCGTCCTGGAGCGTCTTGACCCGGATCGCCGCGCTCACCCGAGCGACGAGCTCGGCCGGCTCGAACGGCTTGCAGAGGTAGTCGTGAGCACCGAGCCGCAGGCCCTCGACGACGTCCTCGGTGGTGGTCCTCGCCGTCAGGAAGACAACCGGTATGTCGGCGAGCCCAACCTCGTTCCGAAGCTGCGCGAGCACCCCGTGGCCGTCGAGCCTCGGCATCTCGACGTCGAGCAGGATGACGTCGGGCGCTTTCTCGCGACACTTCACCAGCGCGTCCTCGCCATCGACTGCCTCGATCACCTGGTGGCCCTGCTCCTCCAGCTGGCGTCGCAGGAGCGCCCGTACGAGGAGGGAGTCGTCCGCTATGAGGACGACTGCCGCGGTCTCGTTCATGCCGACAGCCAACTTGCCAGGACATCGACGTCGAGGAGCAGCACCAACCCATCGTTGCCGGTCAGCACGCCTTTGGCCATCTGTCGCGCTTGTCCGACCGGTGGCGGGCCGATGGCGCCCTCGTCGACCTGCTGTAAGACGGTGACCTCGCTGACGAGCAACCCGAAGCTCAGCTCGCCGGCGTGGACCACCAGGACGTGCTGTCCGTCGCGCGCGAGGACCGACAGGACCGTGATGGTGTCGACACCGCGGCTCATGAGGCCGGCGACGCCTTCCCGCGGCTCGAGGAGCGCGGTTACCCCGGCCGCCGACCGCACCTCGCTGACGCGATCGACCGGAATCGCGTACTCGGCGTCGGGCGTCCTGACCCGAACGACCGTCGTCATGTCGCCACCGTCTTCAGCTCGAGGAAGCGGTCGAGCTCGTCGAGGTGGTAACCCTCGAGCATCGCCTCGACGACTGCGCTGTCGGCCCGGTCGAGGGCGGCGCGAGCGGCACCGAACGCGCGTCTGGCTGCGCGCTCGTCACCGGCCATCTCGAGCGCAAGGCCGAGGTTGAGATGAGCGATCGGGTGATCCAAGTCGACATATGCGGCCTTGCGGAACGCGGCGATGGCCGCGACGTGATCGCCGCGGGCGAGCGCCGCCTCTCCAAGCGAGAGGAGCTCGACCGAGCTGGTTGAGGGCGCCGGCACAGCCGGGATCCGTCTTCGGGCCGACGCGGGCTCCTCGTGGGCCAGGCTCCCTCGCTCCACAACGCGCTTCGCGCGCTCCACCACCCGCTCCGCGACGCCCTCCCCCTCGCGCCGTTGCACGCCCGACGACGCAGCCTTCTGATACACGAACGCATCGCCGAGGCGCACGAGGCGGAAGCGATCGCTGATCTGGAAGAGGGACTCGCTGTAGCCGAGGAACAGGTGGCTGCTCAGGGTGAGGCGACCAGCGAGCCGATCGATGAACGCAGCGACGTCGTCGTGTCCGAAGTAGATGAGCACGTTGCGACAGAACACCACTTGACACTGACCGGCCTCGAACGGCGGTTGGTCGGCGGCGAGGTTGTGCCGAACGGCAAACACGCGCTCGCGCAGCTCCGGCACGATCTCCCACTGGAGGCGCTCACCGGGTACTTGGGTGAGGAAGCGATCGCGCCGTTCTGCGGACAGACCGCTGATCTCCGAGTCGCGATAGCGGGCGCGGGTCACCCGGGCCAGTGCTTTGGTCGAGATGTCGCTGGCGATCACGCGCCAGTCGGTGATGCCTCCTTCAACGAGGGACATGGCGAGCGAGTAAGCCTCTTGGCCGTTCGCGCTGCCGGCACTCCACACAAGGATCGGCGCGCCTGCGGCGCGCAGCTCAGGAAGGATGAGATCGGCGAGGGCGGCAAACTGGCCGGGATCGCGGAAGAACGAAGTCTCCTGGACGGTGACCCGGTTGAGCAGGTCCTGTAGTGCATCCGGGTCAGAGTCCAGGCCCTCCACGTACGCGCTGAGGCTCATCCCGTGCGATTCCGCTTCATCGCGCACTGCACGGGTCAGCCGGCCGCGGTTGGTCGGATCGAGTCGCATGCCAACGCCCCGGGCGAGGAGGCGAGCGACGATGTCGAATGCGGG
>JBKJSO010000292.1:0-3820 GCA_046595835.1 Acidimicrobiales bacterium
GCCAGGAGCGGGGCAACACACCGCTACTCGCGGCACGACCACGCTGGATCGACGGCTACGTGGCGGTGACGGCTGCGTCCCGCCGTCGGCGGCGGGGGCCCAGGAGGAGGGCGAGCGCCGCGGCGATGAGCAGGAGGATGACGGCGATGAACGTCGGCCAGAACGACCGACCCGAGGCGGATGCACGCGTGCGGGGAGTCGCAGACTTGGCCTGGTCGCGGAGAACGGTCGCCCCGAGCACCTGCTCCCCCTGCTGTGGGTTGCCGTTGGCAGTGGCGTTCCCGTTCCCGTTGCCGTTCCCGTTGCCGTTCCCATTGCCGTTGCCGTTGCCGCTGACAACCCGGAAGTTGGCGCAGGGCGTGTTGTAGCCGGCCCGGACCGCGCACACGTTGCGCTGACCAGAGCGAGCGTCGTTCGGCACTCGGATCGTGAGTGGCGCAGTGGAGCGGCCGTCAGCGGTGAGGCAGCCGTTCGCGTTGGCGATCAGCCCGCTGGCCTCGATCTGGCCGTCGAAGGTGATCGAGCCACCGGCTTCGCCGGGGACGTACCCGCAGGCCGAGACGCCCACCTCGGAGCCCCTCGGGCCGGAGCTGACCGTCAGCGAGATGGTGGCGGTGCGCGGGGGTGCCGTCGTGGTGGTGGTGGATCCGTAGGGACCATCTTGGGCCAGCGCGGTCGTGGCCCCCATCGAGACGGCGCCCAAGGCGCCGAGGGCGACGACGATGGCCCTCGTCCAGGTTGTCCGCAGCGTATGCATCGTCATCTCCCAATCGGCATCGAACAGCGACAGCTAGCCGCTGGGTGACACCACGCCTGCCAGGATACTCAAATCGGTCAGTTCGTACCTATCGGAAGGCGGGAGCCGGAACGGGATCCGGGTCTCGCCGAGGCGCGAACTGCCAGTGACGATCTAGTTCGACCTTTCCCGCAGCATCTCCTCCCTCCGTGGCGATCTTGACCCGCACGGTGGTGGGCCGCACGCGGGGTGAGGGGAGGAGATCAAGGACGTATGGCCCCCGGGGGCGGGGCGCGAGGCGCAGCGACAGGGACACCGAACGTGCCCCCCCGGCGGGCACGTCGACGGTGAAGGCGGCGTAGGGCCGGCCGGCCTCGGTCCCGCTCGACACCGGCTCGACGGTGGGATCGCCGGTGACGTCGTCGACGCTCGTGCCGAGCGGCAGGTAGAGCGTGACGAGGGCGCGCTCGACGCCGGCCGCTACCGAAGTGGCGCTCGGGAACGGTCCGAAGATGTACTGCGGATCGCGAGCCCCAACGGGCGCCGTGTTGGTCAGCGTCACCTTCGCGTCGATCGCGCCGACCTCCCCGGCCTGGCGCTGGCCAGTGAGCTGCAGGTCTGAGTCGAGGTAGTAGTCGAGCTTGTTGCCGGCCAGGTTCTGCACCGTGAGCGCCATCGACTCCGCTGCGTCCACCGGCGGGTAGGCGCCGTCCGCGCCGAAGGAGGTGAGAGGGGCCTGGGCCCCGGAAGCGGTGGCGTGCATGAGCAGGTGGTGACCGTCGACGGCCTCGGCGAGCCGCCTCGCCAAGGTGCGTAGGCTCGGGATGTCGCCGTCGACGAGCCGACGGAAGGCCGCCTCCGCGACGTCCCCGAGCACGTCGGAGCGCTGGTCAACGCCGGGGAAGCGGATGTAGGCCTCGTTCAGGGTGAGCGCCACCACGTTGTCGCCCCGCACCTGGCCAAGCTCTGGAACGGTGACCGCACCGACGCCGTCGAGGAGGGCGGACAGCCCCGCCGGGTCGATCTGGATGACCCCGTCGACGGGAAGGCTGGTCGAGGCCGTGTACATGGCCTCCAGGACCGGCGCCACCACCGTGAAGTCGCCCGCCAGGTTCGCCTGCCGCCAGCGGCTCAACGGGTCGAAGCCGTTCCAGCGAGCCACGTAGTCGGCCGGGACCAGATCGGGGGAGACCGGACCGGGCAAGGCGAGCTCGTCGATGCGACCAAAGGCGGTCAGGTCGATGACGCCGTCGCGGCCTTCGAGGACGCCGTAGTTCAGGATCATGCCCCCGGAGCCCCGCATCTCGGCGGTGTTGGCGACGGCGACGAGGTAACGACGGGGACCATCACCGCCCGCCAGCTCCTTCAGCAGCGACAACCCGCGCCCGAGCACATCGAGCTGTGCCCGGCGACCGGCCGCCTCCTCGTACACGGCGGATCGGAGCTCGCGAGCCTGGGGCAGCAGGAAGCGTGGTGCGCTCGTAGGCACCGCCGCTGGCAGCTGGACCGACAGCCCGGAGATCTCCCGGCCGGCCTCGGACACGGCCTCGAGCGGGATCGTCCCGTTCGAGAGGGACACCTCCAGCTTCCCGGCGGGGGACTCGAGGGGGATCGCTGCGTCGAGGATCCGACGTCCTCCGTTGATGACGGTGGCCGCCAGTCCGACTGAGTCGCGCAGGCTGTCGAGGTTCTCCCGAGCGACGGGCACCCAGCCGATCAGCTGGAGCTCAAGTGACGAGTAGAGGTCGTTGTTCGTGTGCACTACGAGCACCTGCGCCTGGTCGAGGGCCGCTCGGGCATCCGCCAGCCGGCCATCCTGGATGGCGACGGCAGCCGAGTCGGCGAGATCCTGGGCGTCTCGCAGGTCCGCGGCTGAACGGCTCAGACGCAAGATGGCCAGGCCACCGAGCGCGACAAGCGTGAGGACGCCGAGGCCCAGGATCCCGAGCCACCGGCGCCGTTGGAGCAGTCCAGACATTGATCGATTGGTGCGCACAGGTGCTACGTGCGAGCCCGTCTCGCCCGACGGGACGAAGGTGCGGCCGGGCCATCTTCCTGTTGCGAGGGCGCCTCGCTCAGGTCCGAGATGCCTCCGCCGGCCCTCAGGGAGATGCGGCGACGGAGCGACGACACCTCTTCGTGCAGTCCGCTCACCTCCGCGCGCAGCCCGCTGATCTGATCGACGAGCGGAGCGAATGCGGGTAGCGCGCTGGACCCATCGAGCAGGCGCCGTACCTCGGCCAGCTCCGCGACAACGCCCTCCAGGGCGTGGACCCGACCGATGTCCTCCACCGTCTGGTTGAGCGACGCCAGCTCCGAGCGCACGAGCGCCAGGTTGGCGTCGACGTCCTCCCGCAGCGCGCCGAGACGTTCCATCACACGGTCCGCCAACCGGTAATCGTCGGGGATCGAGCTCGATCCTGCTCGCTCCGCTGCAGCGGGCGGAGCCGCGATCTCATCGGGATCGTCTTGCGAGGGCGCACGGCGGCTGGTGTCGTCAAGTGCCGGGGGCACCGCACTGGACGCTGGCCGCTCGTCGGTCGCCGGACCGCTGGGCCATCGAAGGTGTACGGCAATCCCATCGTTCGGGGAGCCTGGTGCGTCGCTCTGCATCGTTCCTCGGTTCGCCGTCGCAGTGTCAGCCGCCTGCCGACGCAGCCTGATCGCTCAGCACCGCGACCGCCCGATTAGGTTAGGTCTCGTCCGTCCATCTCGTCGGCCACCCCTCCCTCCTTGGAACTTCACCGCTACCTGAGCGTCCTTCGCAGCCGGCTGTGGCTGATCCTGGTGACGACGACCCTCGCCGCCGGAGTTGGCTACTCCAGCGCGGACACGACCCCGGTGTACTCGACTCGCAGCACGCTGTACGTCGGGTCCACCTCCTTCGATGCCACCAAGGGCGAGCTGTCGAACGACCGATTCACGGCGTTGCAGAGCATCGCGCTGACCTTTTCGAAGATGATCGACAGCCAGCCGATCGCGCTCCGGACCGTGCAGCGCCTCGACCTCAACCTCACGGCCGGCTACGTGGTGAACGCCACGCACACCTCCCAGGAGCCGAGCACCCAGCTGCTCTACATCGAC
>JBKJSO010000078.1:0-7285 GCA_046595835.1 Acidimicrobiales bacterium
GTCGATCCAGGCGCCCGCGCCGAGGAAGCGGCGGCGGGCCCCGGCCAGGGTGGCGTCGAAGGTGGGCGCGTCGTCGCCGAGGAGCGAGGGTTGCCAGGTGACGTGGCGATCGGCCGAGACCTCTCTGAACACGGCATGCAGACTACACGAACATGCGTTCGGATAACGCCGGAAGGGCCCGAGCCAGCCGTGCCCTACTCGTAGGCGATGGCGTCGAGGATGGCCAAGCGAGCCGCCCGGCGGGCGGGGAGGATCGACGCCGCCGTGCCGAGCAGGCCTGCCGCGATGGCGATCACGACAAGGGAGCCGACGGGCACCGCGAACTCCGTGAGGCCCTGGCTCGCCAGTGCCTGGATGAGGGCCCAGCTCAGCCCGAGGCCGAGGCTCAGTCCCACGATCGTGCCGAGCAAGGAGATCAGCACCGCCTCCCACCGAACCGTCGAGCGCACCTGGGCCCGGTTCATCCCGACGGCGCGCAGGAGTCCGAGCTCGCGCGTGCGCTCGTTGATCGACAGCGACAACGTGTTGGCGATGCCGATGAGGGCGATGATGATCGACAGGATCAGCAGGCCGTAGATGAACGTGACGAAGGACGTGATCTGGCTGGCCAGGCTGCCGATGAACGCCTTGCGATCCAGCACCTCGAGGGACGGCGTGCCCGAGACGGCCTTGTCCACCTGTGCGAGGACGGTCGCGGGGTCGGCGCCGGAGCGGAGGCTCCCGTACACCTGCACGTCGAGGAGCTCGGGCACCACGCTGGCGTAGGTGGTGCGTGTGATCGTGAACCAGCCGAGCAGGTTCTGATCGTCGCTGATGGCCTGCACCACGAGGTCGAGGGCGCCTCCGCCGGAGACCGTCACGCCGATGTGGTCGCCGATCTTGACGTGGTGGTCCTTGGCCAGCGCGGTGTCGACGATGATGCCGTCGCCGCGCAGGTCGGCCACCGTGCCCTCGGCCATGCGGGGGTCGAGCACCTCAGCCAGGCGAGCGGGTTCCACCGAGGTGAGGAACTGCGTGGCCTTCTGGCCGTCGGGGTACGTGAACTCGCCGCGACCGAACCCGAGGGGCACGACCACGTCCACTCCCTCGACCGCCTTGGCGGCCTCGGCCACCGCGGCCGGGAACCCCGACGGGGGTCCGAAGCTCCCTGCCGAGCTCTGGATCACGAAGTCGCCGGTGAAGCCGCGCTCCACCACCGCCGTCACCGATCGCTTGGCCGACGCCGCGAACACCGTGATGAAGCCCACCAGGGCTACGCCGATGACGAGGGCCGACGCGGTGGCGGCGGTGCGCTTGGGGCTGCGCGCTGCGTTCTCAGTGGCCAGCTTGCCGGTGACCCCCCGAAGGGCGGGGAGCGGCGAGCCGAGGGCTCGCACGCCGGGGCCCGCAGTGATCGGACCGAGCACGATGGTGCCGACGACGAGGAGCAGGGCGCCGAATCCCACCCGGGGGATCGAGTCCGACGACCCATCGGTCCAGGCGGCGGAGAGGTTGATCGCGCCGATGACGAGCACGACGAGCCCGAAGCCGATGCGCAGCTTGGAGGCGCCGGAGCGATCGATGGCGACGTCGCGCAGCGCGGCCAGCGGTCGCACCCGTGTGGCTCGGATCGCGGGCACGAGGGCCGCGGTCAGGGTGACGACGAGGCCGAGCACCACGGCGAGGGCGATCGTGCTCGGGCGCACCTGGAGGGTGTTGGTGGGGAGGTCGGCCCCGATCGCATCGAGGAGGGCGGTGACCGCCTTGGCCAGGCCCACGCCCGCGCCGAGCCCCAGCACCGCGGCCAGCAGGCCAACGAGGGTCGCCTCCGCGAGCACGGAGCGCAGCACCTGGGCGCGGCTCGCGCCGACAGCTCGGAGCAGGGCCAGCTCGCGCGTTCGCTGCGCGACGAGGATTGAGAACGTGTTCGAGATGACGAACACCCCCACCAGCAGCGCGATGGCGCCGAACACCGACAGGATGATCTTGAAGAAGCTGAAGCCCGACTGCACGCTCGCCGAGAGCTGGGCGGCGGCCTCGGTGCCGGTGATCGCCTCGGCGCCCGCGGGGAGCACCTTGGCGATGCGGGCGGTGAGCTCCTGCTCGCTGAGGCCCTTGTCGGAGCGGGCGAGGACCTGCTGGACCTTGCCGTCTGCGCCAGCCAGCTTCTGTGCCTCGGCCAAGGTGAACTCGGCGGAGATCGCCCCGGCGGAGCTCTTCGCCGCGCCGAAGGTGACCGAGCCCACGAGCGTGTAGGCCTGCGTGCCGAACTGGCCGACGACCGAGATCGGATCGCCGAGCTTGAACCCGCCCTCCTCGATGGCCGCCACGTTGAGCGCGATCTCGTTGTCGGCTTGCGGCCCGCGACCGTCCGGCACCTCGTAGGGCGTGAGCGCGGGATCCGGCACCCAGCTCTCGATGAGGGTGGGCGGTCCCTGCGCGGGACCGATCGGCTTGCCGTCGGGGTCGAGGATCCGGTTCGTGCTCCCGAACCCGATGGTGCGCACGAACGGGGCCACGCCGTCGACGCCGTCCACGGCGCCCACGGTGTCGACGAGGCCAGGGTCGAGCAGCCCTCGCTGATCCCCGCCGAAGGTGTCGCTGAAGAGCACCGTGCCCTGGACCTGGGTGTCCACCTCCTTGTTCGCCGTGGCGAACAGGTCGTCGAACACCTTGTCGAGCGTGTCGGTGAGCACGAACGTGCCCGTCATGAAGGCCACGCCGAGCACGATGGCCACGATGGTGGAGATCAATCGTCGCTTGTGCTCCCAGAAGGAGCGGAGGGTGACCCGAAGCATCAGGCGTCGCCGAGGCGCTTGAGGCGATCCAGCACCAGCTCGGCCGAGGGGTCGGCCATCTCGTCGACGATGTGCCCGTCGGCGAGGAACACGACGCGGCTCGCGTGGGATGCCGCGACGGGATCGTGGGTCACCATCACGATCGTCTGGCCCAGGTCGCTGACGGCGTGCTCCATGAACCCGAGGATCTCGCTGCCCGATCGCGAGTCGAGGTTCCCGGTGGGCTCGTCGGCGAAGATGATCTTCGGCTGGGCGGCCAGGGCACGGGCCACGGCCACGCGCTGCTGCTGGCCGCCCGACAGCTCGCTGGGGCGATGCGCGAGACGGTCGCCAAGGCGCACCGCGCCCACCACGGAGTCGAGCCACGCCTGGTCGGGCTTGCGGCCGGCGAGGTCCATCGGCAGCGTGATGTTCTCGAGGGCCGAGAGCGTGGGGATGAGGTTGAACGACTGGAACACGAAGCCCACCTGGTCGCGACGCACCTGGGTGAGGGCCTTGTCGTCGAGCGCTGAGAGCTCGGTGCCCCCGATGAACACCTGCCCGGAGGTGAGCGAGTCGAGGCCGGCCACGCAGTGCATCAAGGTGGACTTCCCCGAGCCGGAGGGGCCCATGATCGCCGTGAAGCGGGCCGCCTCGAAGTCGATCGACACGCCGTCGAGCGCCCGCACCTCGGTCTCACCAGACCCGTAGACCTTCGTGGCATCCACGGCCCGGGCTGCGATCGAGGTCGCCGGAGCGGCAGTGGGGGAGGTCGTCGTCATGGCGTCAGACACTAGGGGCGCTCTGCCCAGCCGTGCGGCAGCCAATGGATGCGGAGGTCATGTCCCATCCCGGTAGATTCAGGCACGGTGACCTGCCCCAGCTGCCGGAGCGATGTTCCGGCCGGTGCGCGCTTCTGTCCCGACTGTGGGCAGGATCTGCGGCTCCGTGGCGATGAGCGGCGCGTCGTCACCGTGCTCTTCGCCGACCTGGTCGGCTACACCGCGATGTCGGAGACCCGCGATCCGGAGCAGGTGAAGAACTTCGTCGACTCGTGCTTCGAGCGGCTGGTGGCCGACATCGACGCCTTCGGCGGCCGAGTCGACAAGATCATCGGCGACGCCATCGTCGCCCTCTTCGGCGCACCCCTCGCTCACGAGGACGATGCCGAGCGCGCCGTCCGCGCTGCCCTGCGCATGCAGCAGACGCTCGAGCAGGCCTCGCGCGAGCTGGGCATCTCGGTGCGGATGCGCGTCGGCGTCAACACCGGCGAGGTGCTGGTGGGTGCCCTGCGCGCCGGCGGCGACTACACCGCCATGGGCGACGTCGTGAACACGGCCAACCGGCTGCAGACCGCCGCCGCGCCCGGCACCGTGCTCGTTGGCGCTGCCACCCACGCCGCCACCCGGCGCGTCGTGCGCTACGACACGCTCGAACCGATCGATGTGAAGGGGCGCGAGGAGCTCGTACCCGCGTTCCGGGCGCTCGACGCGCTTGCCCCGCCCGGTTATCGACCCGAACGCAACCGGGCCAGCCTCATCGGGCGCGAGGCCGAGCTTGGGCTGCTGAGCAGCAGCGTCGACAACGCGGTGCGCAATGCACGCGCCTCGCTGCTGCTCGTGCTCGGCGAAGCCGGCGTGGGCAAGTCGCGCCTCGCCGAGGAGCTGGCCTCGAGCGCCGGGTGCGAGCACAACGCTCTCGTGCTCGAGGGTCGGTGCGTGCCCTACGGGGAGGCCAACGTGTGGTGGCCGGTGGCCGATGCCCTCCGCGACGGCTGTGGCATCCGCTCGAGCGATCCTGCTCCCGAGGCCATCGACCTAGCGCTCGCATCGGTGCGCATCGCCCTCGGCGATGAGGCCACCGACGGTGAGGTGGAGCGGGTGCACCAGGGCCTGCTCTACCTGATGGGGTACGACTCGGAGCTGCGCGGCATCGACCCCGCCCGGGCGCGTGAGGAGGCCACCGCGGCGGTGGTCACCTATGCCGAGCGGTTCTCGCTCCACCGGCCCGTGGTGGTGGTGCTGTCGGACCTCCACTGGGCCGACGACCTCGTGCTCGAGCTGGTCGACGCGCTGCTGGAGCGCCTGGCCAACCGGCGGTTCGTGGTGTTGGCCACCGCGCGGCAGGTGATCGAGGAGCGCTGGCACCCGCCCCATGGCCGCCACAACCTCGTCGTCCTCACGCTCGATCCCCTCACCGCTGAGTCCGCGGGACTGCTGCTGGCCGAGCTGGCCGGCGACGACCTCGGTGCGGAGCTCGTCGACGCGCTGCTGGCCCGCAGCGGTGGCAACCCCTTCTTCCTCGAGGAGCTCGTCACCCTGCTCGCCGACGCGGGGATGGTTGGCACAACGCCCACGGCGCGGGTCGGGTCGCCGGAGTTCGTCGAGC
Organism: Acidimicrobiales bacterium; assembly: GCA_046595835.1. Lineage (GTDB taxonomy): Bacteria > Actinomycetota > Acidimicrobiia > Acidimicrobiales > VFJN01 > VFJN01. Next base: position 5,145 of record JBKJSO010000078.1, read on the forward strand.
TGCCCGACACGTTGCGCGGGCTCGTGGCGGCCCGGCTCGACGGCCTCACGGCCGACGAGCGACGCGTGCTCGACGACTGCGCTGTGCTCGGGCGGCGTGGGGCGATCCACGCCATCGAGGTGATGTCGAAGAAGCACCTCGGCCTGACCGACGTGCACCCCGTGCTCGAGTCGCTCGAGGCCAAGGAGCTGCTCCTGCTGAGCGGCAGCGGCGAGAGCGCCAAGTGGACCTTCCGCTCCGACCTCGTGCGCGAGGTGGCGTACAGCACCCTCACGAAGGCCGATCGGGCCCGCTCCCACCAGGGCATCGCGCTGTGGATGGAGGAGCACGAGGACACGTCGCGCGACGCGGTGATCGATCGCATCACCCACAACTACGTGCGCGCCGCGGAGCTGGCCAACGAGCTCGGACCGGTCGACGGGCTCGTCGACGACCTCCAGGAGCGAGCACTGCGATGGCTGGAGCAGGCCGCCGCCCGCGCCACGCAGGCAGAGATCCCCGTCGTGGCCGACCGCCTCTACAGCGAAGGCTTGCGCCTCCTGGCCGGTCGCCACGGTCCGCGCCACCGAGCCTTCCTCACCGGGCGGGCCAAGGCGCTGGCCGGGCAACGAGAGCTGGCCCCTGCGCGATCCGACGCGCAGGCTGCCGTCGTCGAGTCTCGTCATGCCGGCGCCGACGGTGAGTCCGACCTGGGCCGCGCCCTGCTCGCGCTGGCCGACATCGAGCAGAAGGAGTCGGCGTGGGAGGCCGCGGATGCCGCCCTCCAAGAGGCGGGCGAGCTGTTCGCCCGCATTGGCGACGCCTACGGCGAAGCCGAGGTGCTCCGACTCCACGGCTTCGGCGCCTTGTTCCGCCACGAGTATGACGCGGCCACTGAGCTCCTCGAGCAGGCGCTCGCCCGCTTCGAGGCGCTGGAGGACAAGCGAGGTGTGGCCTGGGCCCTTCAGAACCTGGCCTGGTGCGCGTTCTACTCCGGGCACGCCGAGGAGGCCGAGGTGCGTCTGCGGCGAGCGGCGGCCACCTTCGAGGAGCTGGGCGACCGCGGCGCGCTCGGATGGGCCATCGGGTTGCTCGCCTGGACCCGCTTCCAGCAGGGCCACACCGCCGAGGCGGGGGAGATGGCCGAGGGCATCCTCGACGAGGCTCGTGGCGGCTGGGATCGGTGGGGGCTCGGCATGATGCTCGTGCTCGCTGGCTCGGTGCGGCTGTGGACCGGGCGCACCCTGAGCGCCATCGACCGCCTCGAGGAGGCCAGGCAGCTCTTTGACGAGATCGGCGACGTCTTCGGGCGAGGGCAGTCCTCCGCCGTGCTCGGTCGTGCTCTGGTGCTGGCCGGACGCATCGACGAGGGTCTGGCGATGGTGTCCTCAGTCGCGCTCCCGAGCGTGTTCGCGGGCACCGAGCGCGAACAGCTCGTTGCGGTGATGGCGGGCTTGAGCTCCACCGTGCAGGTGGGCGATGTCGCCCGGAGTGAAGAGCTCCTGGCGAGCGTCCCCGGTCTCGGTGACGGGGGTGGTGACGGCTCGGAGGAGCTGATCGTGGGCGACAGCGAGCGCGTCGCGGCCGTGGGCCTGCATCGCCTCCAGATCGGCGACGTGGTCGGTGCGCTCGCGGCGCTCACAGCCTTCGAACAGCGCATGGCCCCCGACATCGACCCCAACCTCCACTCGGCGCTGGCGCTCGCCCATGCCGCGGGAGGCTCGCTCGACGCGGCCATCTCGGCGGCCGATGAGGTCGACGCCCACCAGCGGGCCAGCTACATGGACCGTCTGGTGGCGGGCATGGCCCGCGGCCTCGCGCTGACCCGCCGCGGCGACCACTCGGCGTCGGTCGCTGCGTTCGACCAGCTTCGGGCGGCAGCCGACGTCACTGAAGACCGCGTGTCGCAGGCGCTCGTGCGCCTCGCAGACGCGGCCGCGGCGTCGGCCCGTGGTGAGGCCGACGCCGCGGCGCGTCGTGCGGAGGCGGAGCAGCGCCTCGCGGAGCTGGGCATGTCGAGCACCGGCTGGCGGCAGGCGTTCAGTCTGGCACTCGGCCTCAGCGCCGCCGCCTGATCAGCCGGGCTGCTTGGTGAGCCGCAGGTAGGGCTTCTTGGCGTCCCACCCGTTCGGGAAGGCCTCCTTGGCTTCCTCGTCGGACAC
>JBKJSO010000130.1:0-8801 GCA_046595835.1 Acidimicrobiales bacterium
CCGAACCCGCTCCCGATCACCACGACATCGAGCTCGGGGGGCGCCACGGGGGCGACGCTAACCCCGTCTGTCCGCGAGCCACGCGCGCGGGCCGCAGCTCACGGGACGGGCAGTCGACCGTGTCGGGCAGACTGTGTGCGTGGACATCGACGAACCGCATCGTCACGACCACGGGCACGATCATGGTCACTCGCACGGATCGATCCGGGCGGGGGAGCGCCACAAGGGCCGGCTCGTCGTTGCGTTCGTGGTCCTCGCCGGGTTCATGGTCGTGGAGGTGGTGGGGGCGCTCGTGGGCCACTCGCTGGCACTGCTGTCCGATGGCGGACACATGCTCACCGACGTGCTCGGGCTCGGCATGGCCCTGGCCGCCATCCAGCTGGCCACCCGGGGCAGCGAACGCAACCACCACACCTTCGGCCTCTACCGGCTCGAGATCCTCGCCGCACTGGCCAACGCGGTCCTGCTGTTCGGCGTGGCCCTGTACGTCATGGTCGAGGCCGTCAGCCGCTTCGACGACCCGCCCGTGGTGCGGACCGGGCTGCTGCTCGTGGTGGCCGGTCTCGGGCTGGCCGCCAACCTCGTGGCCTTCGCCCTGCTGCGGGAGGGGGCCAAGGAGTCGCTCAACCTGCATGGCGCCTACTTGGAGGTGCTGTCCGACACGCTGGGATCAGTGGCGGTGATCGCGGGAGGCATCCTCATCAAAGCCACCGGCTGGGGCTGGGTCGATCCGGCCGTGGGTGTGGCCATCGGCCTGTGGATCCTGCCCCGCACCTGGCGGCTCGGCGCCAAGGCGCTGCGCATCCTCGTCCAAGCGGCGCCACCGGGCGTCGACATGGCGGCCCTCGAGGCCGATCTGGCCGCGGTGGAGGGCGTCGTCGACGTGCACGACCTGCACGTGTGGACGCTCACCTCGGAGATGGACGTGGCATCGGCCCACCTCATGGTGGCGGTGGGCACCGACGCCCACGGAGTGCTCGACCGGGCCCGCGTCGTGCTGCGCGATGGCTACCGCATCGACCACGCCACGCTGCAGGTGGAGCCCGACGATCACGAGGGCTGCGCCGAGGTGGCCTGGTGACGCGGACGGTGCCGGGTGGCGCCGGTGCGCGCTCGCTGTCGATGTGAGCGCGCCGGCGGCGCGCCGGTACGGTCCACGCGATGACCGAGCGGGGCGGTGGCGAACAGCATCACGTCGATGACGAGGACGATCTCGTCGCGAGCGGCGTTGCGGACCGGGCCTTCCTCGGTCTGGAGGTCGCCGATGACCAACAGCACGCAGGCTTCACGTTGACCGGCGCGCACGCACGCCACGACGGACGGCTCTACGGCGGCACTGCGGTGGCCGTCGCCATCGCGATGGCCGAGCACACATCTGGTCGACCCTGCCTCTGGACCACCGTCCAGTTCATCTCGGGTGATTCCGTGGTGGGCGACCGCATCGATTGTGAGGCGAGCGTGCTGGCAGCGGGCCGCCGCACCTCGCAGCTTCGGGTCACCGGCAGCACGGGCGGGCGCGAGCTCTTCAGTGCGGTCGGGTCGACCGCACTGCACAAGGCGTCGGCGCTCGATGGCGTGTTCGAGTCGGCCCCTCTGGTGGCGCAACCCGACGATTGCAAGGTGTTCCACTTCCCGATTCCGGGACACCTGCGCGAGCACCTGGAGCGGGAGCGGGATCGACCGATGGAGCTGCGCGGTGCTCGTCGTGTCGACCAGAACCGGGGTCGGGAGGGTGAGCTGCTGTTCTGGGCTCGAGTCGAAGGCCATCGGGCCACGCCAGCGTTGATCGGCTACATGGCCGACATGGTGCCGATGTCCGTGGTGCACGCGTCCGGCCATCTCGGCGGTGGGACGAGCCTCGACAACACGGTCCGCATCGGACGGACCCCGGACACCGAGTGGATCCTGCTGCAACTCGACCCACACATCGCCATCGGCGGTTACGGGCACGGTTCAGCGCTCATCTGGTCGCCCGCCGGCGTGCTCATGGCCACCGCCAGCCAGACCGCGGCGCTCGTCGTCCTCGACTGAGTTTCTTGCGTGCTGCGGGCGTCGCTGCGCTCCTGCCTTCGCACGTGCCTCCCGGCGACCGGCGGAGCCGGATCGCCGTCAGGCCGTGGCGAGCGTGACGAAGCGCTGTGCGGCGGGGCCGACGGCGCCGGCGCGGTGCACGAGCACGATCGTGCGACGAAGTCGAGGTGTGGTGGGACGCACGGTGGCGCCGAGCTGAGCGGCGGCCTGGGCCAGCTGCGTCGGGAGGAAGGTGGTGCCGGCGCCGGCCAGCACGAGCGGGATCAGGGCCTCGCGCTGCGCCGTCTCCACCGCCACGTTGGCTTCCACGCCCGCAGCACTCAGGGCGATAGCCACGAGGTCGCGCAGCGAGGACCCGGGCGGCGTGAGCACCAGCGGGATCGACGCGAGGCGGTCGATGCGCACGGCAGTGGGGGAGCTCCCCGGGGGAGACACGGCGAGCAGCTCCTGTTCACGCAGCCGCACCTCGATCAGGCCTCTGTTGGCGACGCCCTGCTCGGTGATGCCGAGCTCCGCGGTGCCGGTGCGCACGCTCTGGGCCAGCTCATCGAGGTCACTGGGTGCGCCGAGCCGCACGGTCACGCCGGGGTGGGCCCGTCGGAAGCGACCTACGAGGTCGGCCACGGGATCGGCCGCGAGGGTCGGCAGGGTGGTGAGATCGAGCCGACCGGCAATGAGGCCGGTGACGGCCGCCACCGCTGCCGACGCGTGCTCCAGCTCCCGGAGGGCTTGGCGGGCGGGAGGCACGAGGGCCTCGCCGGCCGTGGTGAGGGTGGCGCCTTGCCTCGAGCGCACGAGCAGGGGAGCGCCGAGCTCGGTCTCGAGCTCGCGCACGGCGAGCGACACGGCCGGTTGAGCGACGTGCTCGGCGGCGGCCGCGGCGGTGAACCCACCGTGGTCGACCACGGCGAGGAACAGGCGGAGTCGGCGAACATCCATAGGAGAATACTATGGGTAACGATCAGAACATGTCTTCGACTTCTGATTCCGGGTACGGTTGGATGACCACGTGCCCCCGCTCCCGATCCTTCTCGCCGGCCTGGCCGCGGGGACCGTCTTCGGGCTCTTCGGGGCGGGCGGCTCAGCGTTCGCCACGCCTCTGCTGGTCCTGATCGGGTTGCCCGGCGCCATGGCCATCGCCACGCCACTTCCTGCGATGCTCCCCGCGTCCATCGCCGGTGCCCAGCGCTACCTCCGCTCCGGCAACCTCGACCGACGGGTGGCCACCCTGGCGATCCTCGGCGGGCTGCCCGGCACGATCGTCGGCGCGCTGGCGTCGTCGGTGGTCGACGGCAGTCGCCTCGTGCTCCTCTCCGGCGCGCTCCTCGCGGTCGTGGGCGTGCGGGTGCTGCTGCCCGATCCCGCCGGTCATGCCGATCGCTGCGAGGCCCGCCGCACCCGCACCGGGCTGGTCGTGTCGCTGGCCTTCGCCGTCGGGCTCCTCACGGGCTTGCTCGCCAACGGCGGGGGCTTCCTCCTCGTGCCGGCCTTCGTAGTGCTGCTCGGGCTGAGCACCGGCATGGCCGCCGGCACCAGCATGGTGGCGGTCGGCGCGCTGGCCCTGCCCACGCTGCTCGTCCACTGGCAGCTCGGCCACATCGACTGGCCGGTGGCGCTGCTCTTCGGCCTCGGCGTGCTCCCGGGCTCGCTGTTCGGCGCCCAGGCGGCTCAGCACGTCCCCCCGGAGCTCGCCCGTCGCGTCTTCGGCGTGCTGCTCGTCGGCTTCTCGGCGTGGTTCCTCGTCCGCCAGCTCACCTGACGGTCACCACTGCGGTCGTGTCACGGGATTGGGGTCGGGAGCCCCGGATCGGTGACAGCCGCCCTGCGGTCGGCCTGCTTACGCGGCTGCCGCAGTGAGGGTGGCGAGGCCGGCCTCGAGCTCCGGCAGCGTGGGCCAGCCGAAGCCGAGGCGGAAGTGGCGGTCGTCGAGCTCGAACCAGTGGCCCTGCCCTACGTAGGTGCCGTGCTCGCGGAGCAGCACCTCGTAGAAGCGCTCGGTGTCGAGCACCACCTCGGGGCGCGCCCGGACGAGGCCCACCACGCCACCCGCCGGCGCCACCCACTCGAAGGTGGACTGGCCGGCCACCCACGCCGACACCACGGCGAGCCGAGCGCGCACGTCGGCGACGATCGGCGGAAGGATCCGGTCCCGTGCGCTGAGCACGCGCCCGGCGATGGCCTCGTCGAGCGTCGCGCCGCAGATCACCATCTGCTCCTTCGCGGCCAGCAACGTCTCCGCCAGCGCGGCGTCGCGGCACACCGCCCAGCCCGTTCGCAGCCCGGGCAAGCCGTAGGCCTTCGACATCGACGACACGCTCACTGCCCGCGGCGAGAGCGACGCGACCATCGGCAGCGGCTCGCCGTGGGTGAGATCGCGGTAGGTCTCGTCCACGAGCAGGACGGCGCCGGACGAGTCCGCGATCGCCACCAGCCCCTCGAGGGTGGCGCGGTCGAACATCGTGCCGGTGGGGTTGTGCGGACAGGTGGCGCTGAGCAGCTTCGTGTGGCCGGGGCGCACGAGGGCGCGCACCCGATCGAGGTCGAGCTTCCAGCCGTCGTCGTAGGCGAGGTCGACGACGTCGAGGTCGGCGCCGATGGCGCGAGGCGTCTCGAGGTTGGTGGCGTAGTTGGTGCGCACCACCACGGCGTGGTCGCCCGGCTCGAGCAGTGCCGTGGCGGTGCAGAACAGCGCCGCCGCGGCGCCCGGGGTGACGAGCACATCGTCGGCGGTCAGGCCGTCGCCGAGCGCGGCAACGGCCTCGCGCAGCACGGGATCGCCGAGGTGGTCGCCGTAGCAGAGGACGAGGTCCTCGAGATCGTCGAGCTCGATGTCGAGGTCACGGAGTCGGCGGTCGCTCACCGAGCTCTCCGAGAGGTTGTAGGCGATCGTGTCGTACCCGAGCTGCTCGGGCGACTCCACCTCGATGGGCATCCGTCGGTAGCGCACGGGCGTGAGCATGGCACCGCCCCGACCTCGCCCGCCCGCGTGCGAGGATGCCGTCGTGGAGCCGGCCGCCCTCGTCGACCTCGACCGCTATCCCGTCATCGAGCTGACCGGCCGAGGCGGCCCGGTGGCCGACCACCACGCAGTCGAGCTGCGGCCCAACGGGGTGTCGATCCTGCCCGGCTTCATCCGGCCCGCCGCTCCTGCGCTCGGTCGACGGGGCTTGCCCGCCGCGGCCGATGTGGTGGCACAGCGCGAAAACGGGTGGAACTCCTTCTTCGGCCCAGCGGAGGGCTGACCAGTCGGCGGTGCCACACTGGTGGTGGTGACCGCCCGTCGTTGGATCCTCGGCAGCCTGGCGGCGCTCGTCCTCGTGACGTCCATCGTCTACCTGGTGGTGCGTGACCCGCAGGGCACCGACCGGTCGGTGCGGGCGGGCGGGAGCACCAGCTCGTCGTCCAGCTCCACCACCAGCACGCCGACGACCATCGCCACGACGACGTCGACGAGCCAGCCCGTGTCCACCACCACGGCGGCACCAGCGCCCACCCCGTCGACCGTGCCCACCACCCAGCCGGCCCCCACCACGCAACCACCGCCCTTCCGCTCGGCGGTCGGCGTCGTCACGGCCGAGCAGCTCGGCGCCTCCTGGCATGCCGGCTGCCCGATCCCGGTAGAGGGACTTCGGGCGGTGGACGTTTCGTACTGGGGCAACGACGGCGCCGTTCGGACAGGGCGACTGATCGTCCACACCGATCAGACGACGAGGGTGGTCGCCATCTTCCGGGACATCTACGCGGCCCGGTTCCCCATCGCGCGCATGCGGACCATCGACGCCTACGGGGGCGACGACGAGGCATCGATGCGCGACAACAACACCAGCGGGTTCAACTGCCGTTACGTGATGGGCACCACCAACTGGTCTGAGCACGCCTACGGCCGAGCCATCGACGTCAACCCGCTCGTCAACCCGTACGTGCGGGGATCGAGCGTGGATCCACCCGAGGGCGCGGCGTACGCCGATCGCAGTCGCACCGATCCCGGGATGATCCATGCCGGCGACGCCGTGGTGCGCGCCTTTGCGGCTCAGGGCTGGGGTTGGGGCGGATCCTGGAGCGGCGGCAAGGATTACCAGCACTTCAGCGCCAGCGGCCGCTGAGCGCTCGCGGAGGGGCTCAGCCGCCTGGGCGGAAGACCATGTCGGCGACGGCGAGGAGGAGCACCACAAGGTCGACGCGCGCCACGAGGAAGCGGCGACGTGCTCGAGCGCGAACCTCGGCGGGGTCGTGGCCAGGCTGACTGGCTAGGGCAGCAATACGACGCCCCTCGGGGATGAGGTAGGCCCCACCGACGCTTCCGGCTACGGCCATCGCAAGGATGCCGAGCAGGATCCACGGCTTTCCCCAGGCCAGGTCCTCGTGGACGACGAGCGCAGCCCCCGAGAGCAGCAACACCGCGCCCGCTGGTCCGAAGATCATCTTCCCGACGGCCTCGGAGTCGTGGGCGAACTGATCGACCGCGGCGTCGGCACTCACGGGCGTCATGCGCGCCGCGATCACCTGCATCGCAAGCGCGGCACCGATCCAGCTGGCCGCGGCCACGAGGTGGATCGTGAGCAGCAGGTGGTCGATCCACATGACGGGCGACGCTAGCCGCGGCAGCCGGTGAGGCCGCCGTCGACCGCGAGGAGCTGGCTCGTGATGTAGCTGGCCCGGTCGCTCAGCAGGAACACGACGGGTTCGGCCACCTCCCAGGCGGTGCCTTGGCGACGGAGCGGCACCGGTGCCTTGGCCCGAGAGGGGCGTCCGCCGGTGGCCCAGCGCCCCAGGGGCGTGTCGATCAGACCGGGCGCCACGATGTTGGCCCGTACGCCTCGCCGGGCGCCCTCGGCGGCCACCTGGCGACACAGCCCCGTGAGCGCCGACTTCGACGCGTCGTAGGCGGGGATGCGGCTACCCGGGGTGAGGCCGGCGATCGAGGAGATGAACACGATCGACCCGCCCTCGGGCATGCGGGGCAGGGCCGCCGCCGCTAGCAGGAAGTGCGATCGCACGTTCACGGAGAACACGGCATCCCACTGCTCCGGCGTGGTGCCCGTCAGGCCCATGCCGGCACCGATGCCGACGTTGCAGACAAGCCCGTCGAGCCCCTCCATCGCCGCGGCCGCGGCCGTGACCACTCGCTCGCAGGCGTCGGCGTCCGTGACGTCGGCAGTGAGCACATGGGCGCTGGCCCCCTCCGCCTCGATGAGTCCAGCGGTGACCGTCGCGGCATCGACATCGACGTCAGCGCACGCCACCGTGGCACCCTCTCGGCCGGCGACGACCGCGATGGCCCGGCCGTTCCCGATCGGACCGTCGGGGTCGGGTGAGGGGCGTGTGCCGGCGCCCACCACAAGGACCTTGCGGCCCTCCAGCATCCTCGCGCTCATGCGGGCATGGCCGGCAGGCCGGGCTCCGGCTCGACGCCGAGCGAGTTCAGCGTGAAGGCGACGAGGTGGTACTGCCCCACCACCATGCACACCTCGATGAGCTGCTGCTCGTCGTAGCCAGCGGCCAGCGCGTGCCACGTTGCATCGCTGATCCGGCTGTCCGCGTGGAGCTCGTCGGCGGCCCGCAGGAGGACAGCGTCGGCCGGTGACCAGCCGTCGGCGTCAGGGCCGGCGGCGATCCGCCCGATCTCGTCGTCGGTGATGTCAGCGGCGCGGGCGAAGGCGACGTGCTGGCCCCACTCGTAGTGGGCGTGGCACAAGTAGCCGGTGCGCATGATGAGCAGCTCGCGGTCGCGGCTCGACAGGCGACCGCCATAGAGGAGCGCACCGCCGAAGGCCGACCAGCGCTTGAGGAGCCGCGGGTGGTGGGCGAGGGTGGCGAAGATGTTGAGCTCGGAGCCGTCAGGTTGACGCAGGCCGGCGAGCAGGTCGTCGGTGCGGGGATCGCGGCCGTCCTGGGGGAGCGGTGAGATGCGGGGAGGCGTCATGGCGCCCATCATCACCCCTCGCTGAGCACTCCGCGGGCGCAACCTGCGTGACATGCACACAATGGTGGCGTGACCGATCCCTCGAACGACGAGCCCGACCTCACGCTGCATCGACTGGCCAGCGACTTCGGGACCCCCGGAGTCGTCTCCCACTTCCGAGGCCCGTTCGCCGACGGTCCGCCGGCCTCGGCCCTGCACGTCGACACGCCGCCGCTCGATCGCTTCGGCGTGGCCGAGCTGAAGCGCATGGTCCTGATCTACCTCACCTTCACCGCGTGCATCCTCAAGGCACTGCTCGGGAAGCTCTCCGGCGGCCGCAAGGGATCGTGGGCCACCGTCGCGTCGGAGGGCACGATCGATGCCTTCGAAGCACTGGGGCCCACCTTTGTGAAGCTCGGCCAGCTTATCGCATCGTCCCCAGGCATCTTCCCGTCGCCGCTGTCGAACGCGGCCCTGCGCTGCCTCGACGAGGTGCCGCCCTTCGACGGCGAGACGGCCCGGGAGATGATCCGCAAGGACCTCGGCCGCGCCCCGTCGCAGATCTTCCGACACTTCGAGGAGTCGCCGCTCTCGGCGGCCTCGATCGGCCAGGTGCACGCGTGCGTCCTCCCCGACGGCCGAGAGGCCGTGATCAAGCTGCAGCGCCCCAACATCCGCGAGCGCATGACCACCGACCTGCGGATCATGCACCGGCTCGGCGCGACGCTCCAGAAGCACACCAAGCTCGGCAAGAGCGCCAACCTCGTGGGCGTGGTGCAGGACCTCCACGCCAACACGTTCAAGGAGCTCAACCCGGCCCTGGAGGCCTTCCGCCAGGATCGCTTCCGCACCGACATCTCGGCCTTCG
>JBKJSO010000132.1:0-2673 GCA_046595835.1 Acidimicrobiales bacterium
GGGCTGGTGGCGGCCGACGAGCTCGGTGTGGCTCTGGAGCGGCTCGTGCTCGTGGCTGCCCCCGAGCGAGACACCTGGGGCGGGGTGGTGGCGGCGCTGGTCGATGGCTTCGACCTCGTCGTCCTCCAGGCCGGGCGGGGCGGGGTGCGCCCCGCCGACGCTCGTCGCCTCGTGGCCCGGGCCCGTGAACGGGGGGCGGTGCTCGTGCAGCTCGGTTCGGGGTGGCCCGAGGGCGCTGACCTGGCGCTCCAGATCATCGCGGCGCGCTGGGAGGGGCTGGACGCAGGCCATGGTCACCTGCAAGCCCGCAAGGTGCGCGTGGTGCGCGCCGGTCGGGGCGAGGCGGCCCAGCCCCGCCACCTCGACCTGTGGTTGCCGGCCCCCAGCGGCGAGCTTGCGACAGCAGAGGCCCCGGTGGTGCACCTGGTGTCACAAGGTGCGGTGTCGGCATGACCGCGATGCCGGCATGACCGCGGTCCGGACCCTGGTGGCGCGCTGCGACGACTGGCCGATCGTGGCGGCAGGAGTGGCGCTGGAGGTGCCCGCCGCTGTCTTCCATGCCAACCGGGTGCTGGCCACCTCGCCGGCGGCCCGGGCCGAGGACGTGGTGCACCAGCAGGGACGGCGTGAGGCGCAGTCGCGCTGCCCGTCACTCGTCGTGCTCGACCACGATCCGGCGCGTGACGCCCGCGCCTTCGAGCCGATCGTCGCCGCGCTCGACACCATCACGCCACGCGTCGAGCTCACCAGCCCCGGCCAGGTGGCCTTCCCCACCCGCGGCCCGTCGAGGTTCTTCGGCGGCGACGACGCGCTGGTGGCACGCGTCCAGGTCGTCATCGACGAGGCGCTGGCGAGCATTGGTGGTGGCGTCGGTGCGGGTCTGCGCTGCCGCGTCGGCATCGCCGAGGGGCCCTTCGCAGCCGCTCTGGCCGCTCTGGCTGCCTCACCGGGGCGGTGTCACGACTACGGGGACGATGTCCCGGATCTCGTGACAGGCGCGGCCATCGTGCGCCCTGGTGGCACGCCGGCCTTCCTGGCGCCGCTCCCCACCACCGCCCTCGAGCGGCCGGCGCTGGTCGACGTGCTCGGGCGGCTCGGTGTGCGCACCCTTGGGGCGCTGGCCGCGCTGCCGGCCTCTGACCTGCTGGCCCGATTCGGCGCCGAGGGTCTGCTGGCCTGGCGGCTAGCGAGCGGCCTCGACGAGCGTCCCCCCGCCACCACCCTGCCGCCGGCCGACCTCACGGTGAGCGCCGAGCTCGACCCGCCCGCGGACACGGTGGCACCGGCCGCCTTCCTCGCCCGCGGGATGGCCGAGGAGCTGCACCGACGGCTGTGGGCGAAGGGCTCGGTGTGCACCCGTGTGGTGATCGGTGCCGAGACCGAGCACGGCGAGCGCCTCGAGCGGGTGTGGCGAGCCGAGGGCGCCCTCACCGCGGCGGCCATGGCCGACCGGCTGCGCTGGCAGCTCGACGGGTGGCTGCAGGGGTCGGCCCGGCACCGACCCACCGCAGGCATCAGTCGGCTGTGGCTGGCCCCCGACGAGATCGTGCCCGCGGGCGGTCGCCAGCTCGGCTTCTGGGGCAGCGACGCCGCCACGGCCGACCGGGCCAGTCGCGCGGTGGCCCGCGTGCAGGGCCTGCTCGGCGTCGGCTCGGTGGTAGTGCCCGAGTGGCGGGGGAGCCGCGACCCAGCCACCCAGATCGCCCTCATCGAGGCCGAGGCCGTCGACCTCACGGTGGAGCGCCCCGGAGCGCACCGCGAGCGCGTCGTGGGTCCATGGCCTGGTCGCCTGCCCACCCCCGCCCCCGCCCGCATCCATGCCACGCCGACGGCCGTGGAGCTGGTGGGGGACGACGGGCGGTCCGTCGAGGTGAGCGGGCGAGGCGCGCTGTCGGCCGCCCCCACGCGCCTGTCGGTGGCGGGCGGCCCCTGGACCGACGTCGCCGAGTGGGCAGGCCCATGGCCGCTGGAGGAGCGCTGGTGGGACAGCGTCAGCGGTCGCCGTCGAGCCCGCCTCCAGCTCGTCACCACCGATGGCCAGGCCCGCCTCGTCGTGCTCGAGCAAGGCAAGTGGCGCATCGACGCCACCTACGACTGACATGCTGACCCGGTGCCGCGGTGGACCTGTCCCGAGTGCGACCGGCAGTTCGGCCGCATGAAGCAGGGTCACGAGTGCGCGCCGGCCATGTTGCTGGAGGACTACTTCTCCACCGGCCCGCCCTTCGAACGACCCGTGTTCGATGCCGTGATGGCTGGCCTCCACGACATCGGCGAGATCCACGTCGAGCCCGTGTCGGTCGGCATCTTCCTCAAGCGGTCGCGCACGTTTGCCGAGCTGCGACCGATGACGAGGTGGGTCGCGGCATCGTTCTCGTTGGAGCGCACACTCCCGAGTCCCCGGATCGCCCGCAAGGTGCTCGAGTCGGGCCGCCGCCGCTACCACGTCGTGAACGTGAGAGATCCGGAAGATGTCGACGACGAGCTCATCGAGTGGCTGACGGAGGCGTACCTGGCGTGTCCGGAGTAGGACGCCGGATCACCTGACCTGCGGGGGCTCCTGCTCAGTGCGACGGCGCAGGGCAAGGGCGGCCCCACCAGCAACGGCCAGGACAGCCGCCGTCCCACCGGCTGGCGCGGATCCCGTGACCGCAAGACGGCCCGACCCGCCGTCAC
>JBKJSO010000261.1:0-3022 GCA_046595835.1 Acidimicrobiales bacterium
CTCACCGACGGGCTTCGGGCGGAGCGCGAGCAGGGCATCACCATCGACGTGGCCTACCGCTACTTCGCCACCCCGAAGCGCAAGTTCATCATCGCCGACACCCCCGGCCACACGCAGTACACGCGCAACATGGTCACCGGCGCGTCCACCGCCGATCTGGCGCTCATCCTCGTTGACGCTCGGAAGGGCATCCTCGAGCAGTCGCGTCGACACGCGTTCCTCTCGTCGCTCCTCGGCATCCCGCACCTCGTGCTGTGCGTCAACAAGATGGACCTCGTCGATTGGTCCGAGGAGCGCTTCGAGGAGATCAAGGCAGAGTTCCGGAGCTTCGCGATGAAGCTCGATGTTCACGACCTCACGTTCATCCCGGTATCCGCGCTGCACGGCGACAACGTCGTCGACCGCTCCACCAACATGCCCTGGTATGAGGGCACCTCGCTGCTGCACCACCTCGAGGAGGTGCACATCGCCTCCGATCGCAACCTCATCGACGCGCGGTTCCCAGTGCAGTACGTCATCCGCCCGCAGAACCAGACCGATCACGCCACGCACGACTACCGCGGCTACGCGGGCCAGATGGCGGGGGGTGTGCTCAAGCCGGGCGACGAGGTCGTGGTGCTGCCGTCGGGCTTCACCACGACGATCGCCTCGATCGACACGGCCGACGGCTCGATCGACGAGGCCTACTCGCCGATGTCGGTCACGCTGCGGCTCACTGACGACATCGACGTCTCCCGCGGCGACATGATCACCCGCGTCCGAAACCAACCCCATGTGGGTCAGGACATCGAGGCGATGGTCTGCTGGATGTCCGACACCACCTGGTTGCGGGAGGGTGCCAAGTTCGCCATCAAGCACACCACGCGCTGGGCGCGGGCGCTCGTGAAGGACCTGCAGTACCAGCTCGACATCAACACGCTCCACCGCTACGAGGACTCGGTGGGCCTGTCGCTCAACGAGATCGGGCGCGTGACGCTGCGGATCACCCAGCCGCTGCTGTTCGACGAGTATCGCCGCAACCGCACGACGGGCAGCTTCATCCTCGTCGATGAGGTCACCCAGACCACCGTTGGCGCGGGCATGATCCTCGGGCCCTCCGAGCCGTAGCCCGCGATGAGCGACAACGTCACCTGGCATCCGGGCCAGGTCCCGCGCGACGAGCGCCCGTCACGCGGGGCCACGTTGTGGCTCACGGGGCTGTCGGGATCGGGGAAGTCGACCGTCGCCGTGGCCTGCGAGCGACGCCTCGTCGACGTGGGGCGACCCGCCTACCTGCTCGACGGGGACAACCTCCGTCACGGGCTGAACGGCGACCTCGGCTTCTCCGCCGCGGATCGCGCTGAGAACGTCCGCCGTGTCGGTCACGTCGCGCGGCTGCTCGCCGACGCTGGCGTCGTGGCCCTCGTACCGCTCATCAGCCCGTACCGGGCGGACCGCGAGCTGGTGCGATCGCTGCACGGCGAGGCCGACGTGCCCTTCCTCGAGGTGTTCGTCGACACGCCGATCGAGCTGTGCGAGCAGCGTGACCCGAAGGGGTTGTACGCGAAGGCTCGGGCCGGCGAGATCACCGGCTTCACGGGCATCGACGACCCCTACGAGGCGCCCATCGCCCCGGACCTCGTGCTGACACCAGATGACGGCGACGCCGACGCCATGGCCTCGCTCGTGGTTCGCCTGCTGCCCTGATCTTCGTTGGTGCTAGCGGTGGATCGGCTTGTACCTGATGCGGTGGGGCTGGTCGGCCTCGGCGCCGAGCTCCTTGTGGCGCCACTCCTCGTACTCGGAGAAGTTGCCCTCGAACCAGCGCACCACGCTGTCGCCCTCGAAGGCGAGGATGTGGGTGGCGATGCGGTCGAGGAACCACCGGTCGTGGCTGATGACCACCGCGCAGCCGGCGAACGCCTCCAAGGCGTCCTCGAGGGCGCGCAGGGTGTCGACGTCGAGGTCGTTGGTGGGCTCATCGAGCAGGAGCACGTTGGCGCTCTCCTTCAGCATCTTGGCCAGGAGGACGCGGTTGCGCTCGCCACCGGAGAGCAGGCCGACCTTCTTCTGCTGGTCTGAGCCCTTGAAGTTGAAGTTCGACACGTAGGCGCGGCCGTTGACCTCGCGGTTGCCGACTTTCATGAACTCGACGTTGCCGGTGACCTCCTCGTAGACCGTGGCCTCGGCATCGAGGCTGTCGCGGCTCTGGTCGACGTACGCCAGGTCGACTGTCTCGCCGACCGTGAACTTGCCCGTGTCGGGCTGCTCCTGGCCGGTGATCATCCGGAACAGCGTCGTCTTGCCGGCGCCGTTCGGACCGATCACACCGACGATCCCGGCCGGCGGGAGCTTGAAGTCGAGCCCCTCGAAGAGGAGTCGGTCGCCGTAGCCCTTCGACACCTCGTGCGCCTCGATCACGATGCCGCCGAGGCGTCGGCCGGTGGGCAGCTGGATCTGGAGACGCTCGGCCCCCCGCTCGGCCTCCTCCGACTCGGCGCGCAGCTTGTCGTAGGCGGCCAGGCGGGCCTTGCCCTTCGCCTGCCGCGCCTTCGGCGCCATGCGCACCCATTCGAGCTCGCGCTCGAGGGTGCGCTTGCGGGTTGAGTCGACCTTCTCCTCGGTGGCCAGGCGGGCCTGCTTCTGCTCCAGCCAGCTTGAGTAGTTGCCCTCGAAGGGATGGCCCTTGCCCCGATCGAGCTCGAGGATCCACTTGGCCACGTTGTCGAGGAAGTATCGGTCGTGGGTGATGGCGACGACGGTGCCCTGGTAGTCGCGCAGCGTCCGCTCCAACCACGCCACAGACTCGGCGTCGAGGTGGTTGGTGGGCTCGTCGAGCAGGAGCAGGTCAGGGTGCGAGAGCAGCAAGCGGCACAGCGCCACCCGGCGTCGCTCCCCGCCCGAGAGGGTGGTGACGTCGGCATCTCCCGGCGGCAGGCGAAGCGCATCCATGGCGATCTCGATGTGCCGGTCGAGATCGTCGGCACCCGCGGCTTGGATCTTGGCTTCGAGCGTGGCCTGCTCGGCGCCGATCTTCTCGTAG
>JBKJSO010000391.1:0-2619 GCA_046595835.1 Acidimicrobiales bacterium
GGCGGTGGAGGAGAACGTGACGATGGCCTCCACGTCGCCGTCGAGCCGTTCGATGAGCAGGCCGGCGCTGTGCCGGCTGTGCCAGTCGAGGTCGAGGCGCAGCGCGTGGCGGGCCAGATCGAGGCGCAGCTTGTTCCCCACCCGCCAGGCCAGGTGGACCGACTGCCAGGCCACCAGCACCTGCAGCGCGTCGGCGCCCACGGTGACCACGAGAAAGGCCACCGCGATGGCGACGAGATCGCCGGTGGGGCGGTGGCTGAGCGCGGCGTCGATGGCGTGTCCGAGCAGCACGGGTCCGGCCACTGGCGCCAGGGTCGCCACGAGGAGCACGACACCGAGCACCAGCAGCCTCGCCCGCTCCGGTCGCAGGTAGGCCGTGAGCAGGCTCGCGTCGAGGCGGCGAGACCCGTCAGACATGGCCCGGCGACGCTACCGGTGGGATCGGCCAGCGGCCCCACGGTTTCCCGCCACCATGGTCGCGGTGGCGCAAGCCTCAGGGTGTGGCAACGACCCGCGGGAAGATGGGCCCGGCCTTCTCCACGGGGCGGCCCTCGGGGTAGGCGCCCCACGCGACGTCCGCGGGCACGCGTCGCTCGTCGGGCCGGCCGGGCAAGCCGATCCGGCGCCACGCCTCGGCGGCAGCGGCGGGGATGGCGGGGCTGGCCAGGATCGACACGATGCGAAGCGCCTCGAGCGCGTCGCCCATCACGGCATCCACCTCAGGACCGGGTTCGAGCTTCCACGGCTCGTTGTCCTCGAGGAGCGAGTTCGTCTCGCGGATCAGCCGCCAGGTGGCCTCAAGCGCGAGCGACGGCGCCACCTTGTCCCACGCGTCGATCGTGTCGGCCACCACCTCAGCGGCGACGGAGGCCAGCGGGCTGTCGGCGCGGGGCGCCGGGCCGATGCCACCGCACTTCTTGGCCACCACGGTGGCGACGCGCGACACGAGGTTGCCGAAGTTGTTGGCGAGATCGCTGTTGTACCGGTCGACGACGCGCTCGTGGCTGAAGTCGCCGTCGGGCCCGAACGGCGTGTCGCGGAGCAGGTGGTAGCGCACCCCGTCGACGCCGAAGTCCTCGACCAGTCGAGCGGGTGCGATGTCGGTCAACCGCGCCGGGCCGTGGGTGGTCTTCGAGAGCTTCTCGCCGCCGAGCAGCAGCCACCCGTGCACATGCACGCGATGCGGCGGCTCGAGACCGGCGGCCAGCAGCATGGCGGGCCAGTACACGCAGTGGAACCGGATGATCTCCTTGCCGATCACGTGGTGGACGTGGGGCCACCAGGCGTCGAAGCGCTCCTCGTCGGTGCCGAAGCCGATCGCGGTGGCGTAGTTGATCAGCGCGTCGTACCAGACGTAGAAGACGTGGCCCTCGGCCCACGGCACGGGCACGCCCCAGGTGAGCGAGGTGCGAGTGATCGACACATCATCGAGGCCCTGGCGCAGGAACCCGAGCACCTCGTTGCGCTTGCCCTCCGGCGTGATCACCTCGGGGTTCGACTCGATCCAGTCGATCAGGCGCTGCTCGTAGCGCGAGAGGCGGAAGAAGTAGTTCTCCTCCTTGAGCGTGGTGACCGGCTTGCCCGTGTGGATGGGGCAGAACTGGCCGTCGACCAGCTCACTCTCTTGGTAGTAGGCCTCGCACGACACGCAGTAGGGGCCCTCGTAGGTGTCGAGCTCGATGTCGCCGTTGTCCTTGATGCGCTGGAGCAGCGCCTGCACCGCCGCGTGGTGCCGGGGTTCGGTGGTGCGAATGAAGTCGTCGTAGGAGATGTCGAGGCTGTCCCAGGTCTCACGGAAGCGGGCCGCGTTGCGATCGGCCTGCTCCTGCGGGGTGATGCCCGCGTCCTCGGCCGACTGGGCCACCTTGAGGCCGTGCTCATCGGTGCCCGTGAGGAAGAAGGTGTCGTCGCCCACGAGGCGATGCCAGCGGGCCAGCGCGTCGGCGTTCACGGTCGCATAGGCGTGGCCGACGTGGGGGGCGTCGTTCACGTAGTAGATCGGCGTCGTGACGTAGAAGCGGTCGGGCACCTGTCCAGCCTACGGGGGCCCGCTCTCGGGCCCCGAACAGGTTGGGTCGGTCAGCCGGCCTCAGCGACACCCCAGGGCAGCACCTCACCGGCGGAACGGCGCAGTGCCTCACCCTCGCCGTCACCCAAGGCCACGGGCAGGTCGGGGAGCTCGCGCTGGTGGCGGAGAGCATCGATGCGATCGAGCTGGCGCTCGAGCTGGCGGCGGCGCGTGCCGCTGAGGTCGTCGAAACCCTTCTGGACCAGAGCGAACCGCTTCTCGACCGCGTCCACAGCGTCGGCGTACTTCGTCCACTGCTCGCGGAACGCTCCCAAGCACTGCAGGATCTCGTCGGACGTGCGGGTGAGGCGATGCTGCTCGACGGCTTGGCGGATCACGGCCAGGACCGCGAACAGGCTCACGGGCGAGCAGAGCACCACCTTCTGGCCCATGGCGACATCGATGAGCTGTGGGTCGCGCTCATGGATGAAGGCCCACACGCTCTCGTTGGGGATGAACAAGAGCACCTCGTCGAGCGTCGAGTCAGCATCGATGTAGCCCCGACCCGAGAGCTCCTTGACCCGACCCCGCACGTCCTTCAGGAAGGCCTT
>JBKJSO010000030.1:0-2728 GCA_046595835.1 Acidimicrobiales bacterium
GGTCGACGCTGGACGACACAACCGGCGCGCGCGACAGAGCTGCGGGGTGCCATCCGCCCGTGCCCGAGTCGTCCGCACGGCGGCCCCGGCGGCCGGTGGTCCGTTCGCGGGACACCACCCGGGGCTCCGGATCGATGACGGACCGAGCGAGGCTCACGTCGACCGCCACCACCATGCCGAGGGCCTCGGCCACACGCTGGTGGTCGGACGGGCCGTCTTCTGGCGCCCACGACTCCTGGAGCACCAGCACGTCGGCGTCGAGGCGACGACAGGCGGCCACCACATCGAAGGGCTCGCACCCGAGGCGCTTCGGACCCCGGCCCCAGTGGATGTTGTACGACGCGATCGTGAGCTCCGGCACGTTGGCTCACGCATCCATCGCGGCGATGCAGGCCGGGAGCTCGGCCAGCGAGGCGAGCACCGGGAAGTCCTGCACCTCCGGGTCGGCCTCCACCTGCTCGAGCACCCAGGTGACGTGGTACGGCACGTGCACGGCTCGCGCACCGATGGCCAGCACCGGCAGCACGTCGCTGCGCACCGAGTTGCCCACCATCACGAAGCTCGACGGCCCGATGCCCCAGCGCTCGACCACGCGCCGGTAGGTGGCCTCGTCCTTCTCCGACACGATCTCCACCTGCCAGAGCAGCTCGGCCAGCCCGGAGCGGGCCACCTTCGACTCCTGGTGCAGGAGGTCGCCCTTGGTGACCACCATCACGCGATAGCGGTCCGTGAGCGCGTCGACCGCCTCCGCCACACCGTCGAGGAGCTGCACCGGGTGATCGAGCAGCTCCTTGCCGAGGTCGAGCACGGCTTGCAGGTGTTGGCTCGGGATGGCGCCGCCGGTCACCTCGATGGCGGTCTCGAGCAGCGAGAGCGTGAAGGCCTTCACGCCGTAGCCGAAGGTGGGCAGGTTGCGGCGCTCCACCTCCACGAGACGGGCGTCGAGGGCCACGTCGTCGAGGTCCACGTACGGCGCGAGCAGCTCGCGGAAGCTGCGCTGGGTGTCGACGAAGAGCTGCTCGCTGTGCCAGAGCGTGTCGTCGCCGTCGAGGGCGATCACCTCGATCACGTCGGCGCGGTCATCCAGGGTGCGCCGCGGTCCAGGCGGCGGCCTGGCGGGCCAGCTCGGTGGACGGCGGGCCACCGACGAAGGGCCACAGCTCCTCGGAGATGCGGCGCCAGTTGGCGGTGGCGTGGAGCTGGCCGAAGATGGCGTAGAGCCCGAGGTTGATGCGCTGGATGATCACGAAGGCAGGGGGCACGTTTGCGGCGCGCAGGATCTCGGCGTGCTCGCCGCCGTAGTCAAAGAAGCGTCGGACCGTCTCCGAGGCGTACTCGGCTGTGATCGTTCCCACCTCATCTCGCTGGACGAAGTCGTAGAAGTGACCGAAGTAGGCCATCACCTCATCGTCGGTGAAGGTGGTGCCCGGTTTGAGCATTCCGATGGCCTCGATGAGCCGCCGGTACTCCGTGATGTCCCGGTCGATCACCATTGCCTTGAGCATGTCGGCGATGAGGTCCACCTCGGCCGGTTCGAAGCGCTTCACCAACCCGAAGTCGAGGAAGGTCACGCGCCCGCCTGGGCGGAACAGGTAGTTACCCGGATGTGGGTCGCCGTTGAAGGCGTGGAGGCGGTAGAGGCTGCCGAACACGAACCGGAAGATCGACTCGGCCGCAAGGTCGCGCTCCTCCTGCTTCCAGCTCTCCAGCACCTCGAAGCGCACGCCCTCTGCGAGCTCGGTGGTGAGCACCCGCGCGGTGGAGAGCTCGTCGATCACCTCAGGGATGTGGATGAACGGATGGCCGCGGTAGAAGTCGGCGAAGAGGCGCTGGCTCTCGGCCTCCAGCACGTAGTCGAGCTCCTCGACGAGCCGCGTGCGGAGCTCCTCGACGAGAGGACCGGGCTCAAGGCCCGGGAGCATCATTCCCATGGCGCCGAACAGCATCCCCGCGTTGCCGAGGTCGGATCGGATCGCCTCGCCGACCCCCGGGTACTGCACCTTCACCGCGACGGCACGCCCGTCCTTCGTGAGGGCGCGGTGCACCTGTCCGATCGACGCGCTGGCGATCGGGCTCGGATCCCACTCCGCGAACACCCGTTCCGGCGCGTCGCCGAGCTCCTCGGCGACCACCTGGGCGGCCAGCTCCGCGCTCATGGGCGGTGCGTTCGACTGCAGCTCGGCGAGGGCGGCGCGCACGTGCTCCGGCATGCCCTGGTCGAGGTAGCTGGCCATCTGGCCGAGCTTCATCATGGCGCCCTTCATGTTCCCGAGCGCCTCGGTGATCGACTCGGCTGTCTTCAGCTCGAACTGGTGGTCGAGGAAGACCTGGCGCTCCGCCGACGCGAAGGCGCGGCGGGCACGGTGCACGGCGTAGGCGCCGCCCGCCTTGGCGCCGATCCCGGCCATCGCCGCGCTCCGCCGGGCCCGACTCGCGGCGTCGATTGGCGTGGAGCCGGCGGCCTCGACCCGGCGGCGGGCTTCCTTCACGGCCAGCACCCCGGCGGTGGCCGCAGTGGCGAGGCCCACCAGGGTGCCGGCGGTGCGCACACGGGAGCGAGCCATCGACCGAGCGTAGGCCGAGGGGCGGTCGCTCTCGTCACCGGCACTAACGTCGCCTCCCGATGAGCGACCTCGACTCGATCAACCTGGTCCTGCTGGTGTTCCGCTGCGCCCTGGGTGCGGTGATGCTGGCCCACGGCATCAACCACATCTTCGGGGGCGGCAAG
>JBKJSO010000162.1:0-4666 GCA_046595835.1 Acidimicrobiales bacterium
ACCTATCCCCCAGCGGACTCGCTCACGGTGTTCGCCACCTCGGTGATCGGTGGCCTGGGATCGGTGGGCGGCGCCCTCATGGGCGTGCTGCTCTTCCGGTTCCTCGACACGATGACCTTCCTCGGCGACGTGCCGCTCCTCGGCAACATCCGACCCCTCCTCACCGGCGGCATGCTGCTCTTCGTCCTGCTCGTGCTCCCCGGCGGCCTCGGCCAGCTCGTGCAGAGCACCCGCGATCGCCTGCTGCGCCGCGTGGCCGACCGCCGCGGGATCCTCGTGCCGAGCCTCGTGGCCGACAAGCGCGACGGCAGCCAAGACCACGCGGCCGACGAAGTCGGCCTGCTCCAGGGCGCCCTCGGCGGGTCCGACGACGAAGCGGCGCTCAGCCAGTCCGCCAACGCGGCCACTGATGAGCCCGAGCGAGAGACCGCAGGAGTCCGCTGATGGCCACCCCCAACGGATCGACACCCACCACGGCCACCACCCGTCGTCGAACGCCGCTGTCGGCCAGCGGCAACGGCAACGGGCACACCGATCCCACCATCGAGATGGCGCTGCCCACTGCGGCGCCCGTCCCGACCGAGGCGGGTGGCCCCGACGGCGACCCGCTGCTCTCGTGCCGCGGCATCGACATGGCCTACGGGCCCGTGCAGATCCTCTTCGGCGTCGACTTCGACGTGGCCCAGGGCGAGATCGTGGCCCTGCTCGGCACGAACGGGGCCGGCAAGTCCACACTCCTCAAGGGCATCTGCGGGCTCGTGAGGCCCAAGCGCGGCACCGTCACGTTCAAGCGCGAGGACGTCACCAGCCTCACCGCTGACGTCACCACGCACCGAGGCATCTCGTTGATGCCCGGCGGCAAGGGCGTGTTCCCCACGCTCACGGTGGCCGAGAACCTGCGTCTCGCCGCTTGGCTGATCCGCAACGATCCTGAGCGCGTGGAAGCGGCCCGGCAGGAGGTCACCGAGCTCTTCCCGATCCTCGGCCAGCGGGCGGGGCAGATGGCCGGCAACCTCTCCGGTGGCGAGCAGCAGATGCTCGCCCTCGGCGGCGCCCTCACGACGCGGCCCGAGCTCCTGATGATCGACGAGCTCTCGCTCGGCCTGGCTCCCACCATCGTCGGGCAGCTGCTCGAGGTCGTGCAGGAGATCCATCGGCGCGGCACCACGATCGTCATCGTCGAGCAGTCCGTGAACATCGCGCTCAACCTGGCGCAGCGCGCCGTGTTCATGGAGAAGGGCGAGGTGCGCTTCACCGGTCCCACCGCCGAGCTCCTCGACCGCCCCGACATCCTGCGGTCGGTGTTCATCGCCGGGGCTGCCGGCGCCGCCGAGCCGGACCCGGAGCCGGCACCCACGGGGAAGCGCTCGAAGAAGACGGCCGCCAAGCCTGCGGTCGCGCACCGCGAGGTGCGCCCCGATGCGCCGGTGGTGCTCGAGTGCTCCGGCCTCGTCAAGCGCTTCGGCGGGATCACCGCCGTCAACGACGTCGACCTCCAACTTCGAGAGGGACAGGTGCTCGGCCTCATCGGCCACAACGGCGCCGGCAAGACCACCCTCATGGACTGCATCTCTGGCTTCCTGGCGATCGACGCCGGGCGGGTCCGCCTTCGCGGGCACGACATCACCGACTGGGCGCCCCACGAGAAGGCAAAGGGCGGCCTCGGGCGCTCGTTCCAGGACGCGCTGCTCTACCCGAGCCTCACGGTGGCCGAGACGATCGCTGTGGCCTGCGAGCGCCACCTCGCGTCACGGGACCTCGTCGCCGCGGCCTTCCAGCTCCCTGCCTCTTACGAGAGCGAGCTCGCCGTGGCCGCCAAGGTGGACGAGCTGGTCGAGCTGATGGGCCTGGGCGCCTTCCGACAGAAGCTCACCGGTGAGCTCTCCACGGGCAGCCGTCGCATCGTCGACCTGGCCTGCATCCTCGCCCAGGACCCGAAGGTGCTCATGCTCGACGAGCCCTCCGGTGGCGTGGCCCAGAAGGAGACCGAGGCCCTCGGGCCGCTGCTCCTGCGCATCGTGGAGCGCACCGGCTGCTCGGTGCTCGTGATCGAGCACGACATGCCGCTCCTGCGCACGATCTGCGACGCCATGATCGCCCTCGAGCTCGGTGGGATCATCGCTCAGGGCACCCCCACCGAGGTGCTCGAGCACCCGGCGGTGATCGAGTCATATCTCGGCACCGACGACACCGCCATCAACCGCTCCGGCGCCGTCGCCTAGCGCACCACCACCACCAGCTCAGCTCGACAGCGCTCGCTCCAGCAGCGTGCGATCGCCGTCGCGCATCGGAAGGTCGGCCGCCAAGGCCAGGGCTCCAGGGCTCATCTTGGCGGCGGTCTTGCGGATCACGTCGACGATCTTGTCGTCGCCCAGGCGGTCGACGGTGGCGGCGAGCTGGGTGTCGAGGAACACCAGGCACAGGGCGTCCTCGTGGGTCTGCACGGCCGGATCGCTGCCGAGGCCCTCCTTGTTGACGATGGCCCGCACCCGCTCGACGGTGACGGCGTCGTACCCCACCTCGTCGAGCAGCACCGCCACCTCGGCGGCGTGCTGCTTGCGCAGCGCGGTGCGCCAGCGCAGGTATCCAGCGCGGCCCTCTGGGTGTGCGGCGCGGGGGACGCTCCAGCGTCGGAGGTGATGCGCTCGGGCGGCCAGCAGCTGGGCGTCGGACGCCGCCGGGTCGAGACGTCGCACCCACTCGGTCATCAGCTCGGCATGGATGAGCTCCTTGGGCCCCGACCGGCCGTGCACCTCGAGCATGTTCGGGTCGTGGGCAT
This sequence comes from Acidimicrobiales bacterium, assembly GCA_046595835.1. Classification (GTDB taxonomy): domain Bacteria; phylum Actinomycetota; class Acidimicrobiia; order Acidimicrobiales; family VFJN01; genus VFJN01. The sequence goes on from JBKJSO010000162.1 coordinate 2,780, forward strand.
TGACCGCGTCGATGGCCGCGATGGCCTGCTCGAAGCGAGGTGCGTCACTCATCGCATTCGCGAGGCCAACGCCTCAGACCGGCGGACGGAGATCGATGCGCAGCACGAGCACGCCGTCCTCGATCGTGCCCGCCGCGTCGCCGAGCATGGCGAAGTCCTGGAAGTCGATCTGTGCCTGCTCGATGAAGCGGGTGCGCTCCTCCCCGGCCACCGGAGGCAGCGGGCGGCTGCGAACCGCATGGGCCCGGTCCTGGAACCGCTTGAGCATGGCGGCGACGTCGAGCGACTCTCCCATGCCGAGACCCTATCCAGCGTGGGCGGGGCCGGTGCCCGTGTCGAGCAGCGGGGGTCGGGTGGCCACCCAGTAGCGCCAGGTGAGAAGGCTCACGACGGCCGAGATCAGCACGAGGCCCACGATCACCAGGGCGATCAGCGTGCCGTCGCTCGGACCGCTGTCGCTGATCTTGGTGGCCGTGGCCACCGTGGTGGTGGTGCGGTCGGCCCCCGCGGTGCCGTCGCCGGGCACGAGCAGGTTCTCACTCGTCGTGGTTCCGAGGGTCGTGGTCGTAGAGGCCTGGGCCGCGGTCGAGGACCTGACGGTGGTGGAGGTCGAGTGGCTCGTGGTGCTCGTGGAGCGCTCGGTCGTGGTGGTGCCTCGGGTGGTGGAGGTCGGCTGGTCGATGACCGTGGTGGTCGTCAGCACCGTCGTGGTGCTCCGACAGACGACGATGGTGCAGTCCTGCTCGGGCGCCGCCGAGCTAGAGACCGGTGCGGGCAGGACGAGCAGCCCGACCGCCGCGATCGAGGCACCTACGGCGAGGACAGCGATGCGTCGTGCTCGTGCTCCACCGGTCACCGACTGCTCCCTCGCCCATACGGAAGCGATCAGGCTAACTCCCCACCACAGCGGGACCCAGCCAGGCTCAGTGCTGGTGGTGCGGGCAGGAGTAGGTGGTGCGCCCGCCGATCGTGCGGCGCTGCAACGGGGTGCCCTCGAGCGGGCAGGCGGCTCCCCGCGACCGGGCCACCTGCAGATCTCCGGTGTGGCTCCCCCCTCGCTCGGTGAGCTCGGTGATCGTGCGGCGAAGGTGCGTGTGGAGACGGCGCACCTCCACCGGGTCCAGCGAGCCCGCCGGGCGGGCCGGGTCGAGCCCCGCCCGCCACAGCATCTCGTCGGCCAGGAGGTTCCCGATGCCGGCCAGGTGTGCTTGATCGAGGAGCCACGCTTTGAGGGGAGCGCGGCTTCGGTGGAGCAGGTCGTGCAGCTGCGCCCGTCCGACGGCCAGGGCATCGACGCCGAGGCGGGACTCGTCGGGATCCAGCTCCACGCCACCCAGGCGACGCGGGTCGACCACCTCGAGCTCGCCCAGACCGTCGAACCCGAGGGAGAACCGGACCCACGCGGGGTCGTGGCGACCGCTCGAGTACTCGAGACGGTCGATGGGCGCCTGTCCGTCCACCACCAGTCGACCCGTCATCCCAAACCGGAGCCCCAGCGTGGGCCCGTCGGTGTCGAGCAGCAGCAGCTTGCCGGTGCGCCGCGTGCCCCGCACCGCCACGCCCCGGAGCGCGTTCCTCAGCGAGGGGGCGGTGGTGCCACCCTTCAGGTACCAGTGGTCGGGGGCATGCACGCGGACGATCGTGCGGCCGACCGCCAGATCTGCCACACGTCGGTAGGCCTCCACCTCGATCATCTCGGGCATCGCCTGCCAGAGTGTCAGGTCATGACCCTGCTCGAGATCATCGACGCCGACGGCGTGCGGCTGCTGACCTGGAACCGCCCTGACGCCCTGAACGCCCTCAACGACGAGCTGTGGGACGCCACGCGCGACGCACTCGTCGAGGCACAGGCGGATGCGGACCTGCGCTGCGTGGTGCGCACCGGCA
>JBKJSO010000227.1:0-4811 GCA_046595835.1 Acidimicrobiales bacterium
CGTTGAGGAGGTTGCGGGTCCACGTCTCCTCCATGAAGCCGGTCGACACCGCGATCTGGCTCTGGAACAGGAAGTGGAAGAGCATGATCCCCGCCAGCAGGTAGGGAGCGCTGGCCCTGCTCGTGCCGTTCTCCTGGGCCACGAACGCGCCCAGCGAACCCCACAGCAGCACGTCGACCAGCGGGAACACCGCGATCTCGAACCAGCGATGGGGGCTGCGCCACAGGACGTACCCATGGCGACGGACCACCGTGCGCACCCGCAGCCAGGAGAACGCGGGACGGTCGGATGCCGCGACGGGCGCGTCGACGGTGCTCACGATCGCACCTCCTCCCCGGGCAGGGGCCCGAGCTCGTCGAGCTGGTCCTCCGCCACGACCGTGCCGGCCAGGTGGAGGAACACGCCCTCGAGGTCGCCGTGGCCGAAGGCCTGTGCCACCTCCGTCGGCGTGCCATCGGCCACGACGCGCCCACCGGCGAGGAACACCACGCGATCGCAGAGGCGCTCCACCTCCAGCATGTTGTGGCTCGTGACGAGCAGCGCCGTGCCATCGTCGGCCGCCACCTCGAGCAGGCCCCGGCGCACGCGGAAGGCGACGTCGGGATCGAGGCTCGCTGTGGGCTCGTCGAGCACGAGCAAGGACGGCTTGTGGAGGACGGCCTTGACGATGCCCACCAGCGTGCGCTGGCCCGAGGACAGCTCCATGCACATGCGATCGGCCAGCTGCGACACACCGAAGCGCTCGAGACCGGACGCCACGGCCTCGTCGCCGGTGCGGCGATCCATCCCGTAGAACCCCGCGAACAGCGACAAGGCCTCGCGCACGCGCAGGCGGTCGGGGAGGGGCAGGTAGCCCGCCACGAACCCCACCTGCCCCATGGCCATCGAGCGGCCGCGGGGCAGCGCGTGGCCGGCGAGCGAGATGGTGCCTTGGTCGGGCGTGATCGCCCCGAGGAGCATCAGCAAGGTGGTGGTCTTGCCGGCGCCGTTGGGGCCGAGGAGGCCGACGCGCTCACCGGCGCCGATGGTGAGATCGATGCCATCGACGGCGCGCACCTTGGAGAAGGCCTTCACCAACCCCTGGGCGTCCAGCACGATCTCCACGACCGGCGAGTCTTGCCGTCGCCTCGACCCGGCGCCCGCGGGTTTCTCGTGCCGGTGGCGGCGCGCTACGTTGGTTGCGTTCCGCTGGGGGGCGAACGTGGAGTCGACACCGACCGGGTCACCGGCACCGGCGACTCGACAGCCCCTGGTACGGAGGCGCACCAAGCGCTTGATGCGCCGTCATCCGTGCCGCACGCACGCCGCCCCAGCTCCCGCCGCCCGGCACCTTCCCCCAACACCCCTGAGGTACCCACCACCATGAGCGTGGACTCCACCGCCCTCGAGCAGTCCGCCCTCGAGCGCAAGGATCGTGACGAGCTCCTCACGATCGCGCAGGCGCTCGGCGGCAAGCCCGCATCTCGCGCCAAGAAGGCCGACATCGTCGCCTTGATCCTCGAGCTCACTGGCGTCTCGGGCGGCGAAGCACCGTCAGAGGGCGCCCCCACCGAGGAGCCGCCGGCCCCCGCCCCGCGGGCCACCCGTGCTCGCAAGGCCGCTGCGCCGGCTGCGCCCGCCACCGCCGAGCCCGAGGTCGCCGCTGACGAGCCGCCCGCGGAGTGGGAGCTGAACGCGGCCGCAGAGGCGCCGCCTGAGGCGCCCGCGGAGCCCGGCCGCGCCGCTGGGGATCGGCAGGGTCAGCCCCGTCGCAGCGGCGGACCGAACGAGGGTCGTGGTGGCCAGAACGGTGGCCAGGGTCGCCAAGGGCGTCAGGGCCAAGGCGGCCAGGGCCAGGGCAGCCAGGGTCAGGGGCAGGGTGGCGGTGGCCAGAACGGCGGTCAGAACCGTCAGGGCCAGGGCCAGGGCCAGGGCCAGGGCCCGCAGGGCCAGCAGGGCCAGGGCCCGAACCAGCGGGGACCCCAGGATGAGGCGCACGACGACGAGCACGGCCATCAGGACGACGATGGCGACGGTGAGGGCGCGAACCGCCGCCGGCGTCGCCGGGGCCGCAACCGCGACCGGGTGGGCGAAGCGCAAGGTCAAGGCGGCGCGCCGGGGCTCGAGGAGTACACCGGCGAGCCCATCGACGTCGAGGGCCACCTCGACCTGCGCGACGAGGGCTACGGCTTCCTGCGCGTGCAGGGCTACCTGCCGTCGCGCGACGACGTCTACATCTCGGTGAAGCAAGCGAGGCAGTTCGGCCTGCGCAAGGGCGACCACCTGCGCGGCGCGAGCCGTCCGGCGTTGCGGAACGAGAAGAACCCTGCGCTGCTCCGGATCGACCTCGTGAACGGTGCCGACCCCGACAAGGCCCGCACCCGCCGCCGCTTCGAGGACCTCACGCCCTTGTTCCCCGACGAGAAGCTCGTCATGGAGATGGAGAGCGACCCGTCGAACGTGACGGCGCGGATCGTGGACCTGATCTCACCGATCGGCAAGGGGCAGCGCGGCCTGATCGTGTCCCCGCCCAAGGCCGGCAAGACCACGATCATGAAGCAGATCGCGCGGTCGATCGAGGTGAACAACCCCGAGGTGCACCTCTTCGTGCTGCTCGTCGACGAGCGGCCCGAGGAGGTCACCGACATGAAGCGCTGGCTGAAGGGCGAGCGCTCCACCGTGGTGGCCTCCACCTTCGACCGGCCGTCCGAAGAGCACACCCACGTGGCTGAGCTCACGATCGAACGGGCCAAGCGCATCGTGGAAGACGGCCACGACGTCGTGGTCATCCTCGACGGCATCACCCGCCTGTCGCGTGCCTACAACCTGGCCGCGCCCACCACCGGACGGGTCATGTCCGGTGGCATCGACACCGGTGCGCTCTACCCGCCCAAGAAGTTCTTCGGTGCTGCTCGCAACATCGAGGAGGGCGGCAGCCTCACCATCCTCGCCACCGCGCTCGTCGAGACGGGCAGCCGCATGGACGAGGTGATCTTCGAGGAGTTCAAGGGGACCGGGAACATGGAGCTGCGGCTCGATCGTCGCCTGGCCGAGCGTCGGATCTACCCGGCCATCGATGTGGATGCGTCGTCCACCCGTCACGAGGAGCTGCTCTTCCAGGGCCTCCAGCTCCAGAACGTGTGGAAGCTGCGGCGGGTGCTGTCGGCCATGGCCAGCGAGGGTGGCGGGGCCAGCGGCCTCGAGCTGCTCATCGACCGGATGAAGTCGTTCAAGTCCAACAAGGAGTTCCTGGCCGAGATCGGCAAGGCCCCCGGCGGCTGAGCCGCGTCTGTCCCAGGTAGCGAAGGCCCCCGGTCGCCCGGTAGCCTCACCCAGCCCCACGAAGCTCACGGAGACCGCCATGCGCGCCGACATCCACCCGCAGTACGTAGAAGCCAGCGTTCGCTGCTCCTGTGGCAACACGTTCACCACCCGGTCCACGAAGCCGAGCCTCACCTCCGAGCTCTGCAACGAGTGCCACCCCTTCTACACGGGCAAGCAGAAGCTCGTTGACACGGGTGGCCGCATCGACCGCTTCGAGCGCCGGTACGGCAAGGCCCGCAAGGGTTGATCGACGCCGAAGCGGAGCTTCGGCGTCGAGCTCTGGGGTGATCGGCTCTTGGTCACCGACCACATGAGCTCTGTCTCGCGCTCCTCGCTTCTGGCCGCGAAGCTGCGGGCGTTGGTCGCTGCGCAGTTCGGGGCGGCTGAGCGAGCTTCCCTCGACTTCCCCGGTGGCGCCGGCCTCGTGGCCGGTGCCACTGCGTGGCTGCTGCTCGACGCGGCCCCGTTGAAGGCGTTCGGGCCAGCCCTCGTCTGGTCGGCCCGTCAGGGCGCGTCCGAGGTGCACCTGCTCGTCGACGCGCAGGCCGACGTGCTCGCCCGGCGGGCCGCCTGCTTCGCGCCGGCGCCTGTCATCTGGCGCGTCGAGGGCACGACCCTGACGCTGGCCGCGCCCGCACCCCCCGCGGCCGCCGTGGGCGCCCTTCCCGCCGCGGAGCTGGCGGAGCTGCTCGTCGATGCCGACCTCGAGGTGATCGTGGAGGACGGGCTCGTGCGCGGCGAGGTGAACGGGCTGGAGGTGGCGCGCATCGTGCACGGGGCTACGTCGACGGGCATCCCGCTTGAGGGGCCGTTGCTCGAGGTGGGGGTGGGCCACGCCGACCGGGAGCTCACCGCCATGCTCCACGGAGCGCTGAGCCCCATCGACCAGCTGGCGCGGGCGACGGAGATCGTCCGCCAGCACCGGCGTCCCGGCGCCGAGCCCCACCCGCTGAACCAGCTCGCCCCGGAGCGCTGGCTCCGAGCCCGCCTCGTTGCCGACCCGGCCCGCATCGGCCTCGCGCGCCTGTGGCCGATCGCCCCCGCGGTGGCCCGCCCCAACCTGCGCGACACGGCCGTGGCCATGGCCCAGGGCGAGACCGCCGAGGGGGAGACCGTCGTCGTGGCCTGCTCGGTGGGAGTGGACCTCGACCTCGTGCCGGCCGCCGCCGATGCCCGCCTCGCGGTGGCTCCGACGGCGCGTCTGCTCCTCGTCGTGCCCGAGCGAGATGCTCATCGCGTCACCCGCGAACTGGCCGCGCGCCTCGTGCAGCCCGCTGAGGTCGTTGCGATCGACGACGACTGGCGCCGCTGAGCAGGGAGGTGGCGGCGGTGGGCTGGGGAGGTGCGGGAAGCACCCCGTAGCCTGACGCCGTGCTGGATCGCCTCTTGGACCTGGAGCGGGAGTTCGACGAGGTCGAAGCGCGCCTCGCCGACCCCCAGCTGATCGCCGACCAGGGCCGCTATCAGGAGGTGACCCGGCGCTACCGGGAGCTCGAGGCGATCGTCGT
>JBKJSO010000005.1:0-15545 GCA_046595835.1 Acidimicrobiales bacterium
CGGGGAAGTCCATGTAGTTCGTGCCGATGGCGTTCACCTGCACGCCCTTGCCGGCCACCTCGTCGGCGACGTTGCGCACGAGCATGTTGGCGCCGGCCCGGGCTGACGAGTACAGCGGCGCACCAGGGGTGGGGCGGGCGCCGGCCGCGCTGGTGAACACGAGCAGCTGGCCGCCTCCCTGCTCGACCATCACCGGCACGACGGTGCGCAGGAACTGGTACGGCGCCTCCACGCATCCGACGAGCGCCGTCCGCAGATCCTCGACCGTGGAGCGCAGGAAGCGCCCGACGACGATGCGGCCGGTGAACGCCGTGCCGGAGTCGATGCGGCCGAAGCGGTTGAGGGCGGCCGCCACGAGGCGCCCAGCGGACTCGGGCTTCGCGAGGTCGCGCACCCGCTCGACCACCTCGACGGCGGCGCCGAGCCCCTCGAGCTCAGCTACGAGCCCCTCGGCCGGGTCGCCGATCACGAGGTCGTGCCCGCGCGCGGCGAGGACTCGGCTGAGGTGCGGACCGACGTAGCCGGCGGCGTCGCTCACGATCGCAACGCGCCGCGGCGCGGTGGACGCTCCGGCCGAGATGTCATCTGGCGTCATGACGGCAACCTAAGTAATGGCAGATTATATGTCAATAGTCTGCGGCCGGGCGCGGGGGTCGAGCGGGTCCGTCACCCGTCGAAGCCGACGACGAAGGTCACCGTGGTGGTGGTGGACCCACCGATGTTGAGCGTGGCCACCCGTCGCGCGCCTGCGACCTGGGTGGCACCCGCGCGGCCCGTGGTCTGGCGGGTCGCGTCGACCACCATGCGCACGCCGCTGGCCCCCACCGGATGACCGCCACCGATGAGGCCACCGGAGGGGTTCACGGGAAGGGCACCGTCGCGCTCGATGGTGCCGTCCTCGATCGCCTGCCAGCTCTTCCCCGGCGGCGTGATCCCGAAGTGGTCGATGGCCGCGTACTCCGAAGGGGTGAAGCAGTCGTGGGTCTCGATGGCGTCGACCTCGTTCACGTCGGCGAGCCCGGCCCGATCGAGCGCGTCGGTGATGGCCCGCCGCACGTGCGGCAGCACGTACTCGTCGTCGTCGGAGCGACGGATCTTCTCGGCGAGCGGCAGGCCCACGGTGCGGTGGCCCCAGCCCAAGATGCGCGGCAGATCATCGACGGAGCGACCGTGCTCGGTGGCCCACGCCTCGGCGGTGCGCCGGCCCGCCAGCACCACGCCAGCGCCACCGTCGGTCACCTGGCTGCAGTCGGTGCGGCGCATCCGACCATCCACGACCGGGTTGGCGACGTCGTCGGCCAAGAAGCTCTCAGGGGTGTGCTCCCACGCGCGGGTCTGTGCGAGCGGGTTGTCCTTGGCGTTGCGGAAGTTGAGCTCGGCGATGGCGCCGAGGTGGCGCTCGTCGATGCCGTAGCGGCGGTCGTACTCGTCGGCCAGCAGGCTGAACATGTGCGGCCACATGAACGTCGCCCCTTCCCCCTCGTGCCCCACCCACGCGGCGGCGCCGAGGTGGTGGGCGGCCTGATCGCCTCGCACGTTGCGCTCCTGCTCCACCCCCACCACGAGGGCGCAGTCGTATCGGCCCGCCTCGATCTCGGCCATGGCGGCGAGGATGGCGACCCCGCCCGACGCGCAGGCCGCCTCGTGGCGCGCCGACGGCACGCCCCAGAGCAGCGGCTCCACCGTGGCGGGCATGCCGCCCAGCTGACCCTGGCCGTTGAACAGCTGACCGAACGCGTTGCCGACGTGGATGGTCTCGATCGTGGTGGCCTCCACCTGCGCGTCGGCCAGGGTGCCGGACACGGTGTCGGCCACTAGGTCGCTGATCTCCAACCCCTCCTTCGCGTAGTTGCGGGCGTAGTCGGTCTGGTGACCGCCGAGGACGAAGATGTCGGTGCTCATGATGGTGCTCCTCCGAGGGAGTCGGCGGTTGGCGGGATGGGCCTTGAAGCGCACCGTTGGTGGCCAGCAGCGCCGGGATGGTCATCGCTCGCCGTTCTAGCGGTCAGAGCGACGCCGCGCTCGACGGCCGCTCGGACCTACCGAGGCTCGGGTGGAGTCACCAAGGCAGGCGGGTCACCAGGACTGGCGGGCCTTGCAGCTCACGCAGCTGTCGGCGGTGGGGAGCGCCTCGAGGCGCTCAGCGCCGATCGCCTCGCCGCACGACCGGCACTGCTGCCAGGTGCGGCTCTTGGCTCGAATGAGCGCCGAATCGACCGCGTCGATCAGGACGCGCTCCTCGGCGACCTGGGCCCGAAGCCGGTCGCGCTCCACGAAGCTGCCGTCAGCCTCGGAACCACCCTCGTCGTCGCCCGCTCCCACGTCGTCACCCGCCTCGATGAGCTCGTCGTAGCCTCGCTGCAGAATCTCGATCCGCTGCTCGGTCGCCACCCGAAGGGCCTCGAGGTTCTTGCGGTGCTTGGCCAGGGTGAGGGTCTTGACGGTCGGCATGTGTCTTCTTCCAGCGATGAACGGGCGTATGAACCTACCGGGCGCAGTGCCGTTCGGGACAGCGCAGGCTCATCAATCGTCAGTCCCGGCGGCGGAGTTGAGGACCTGGCCCGAGGTTGTCGCACCCGGGTGTGAGACTGTCGCATGGCATTCGGTCAGCAAGCAGGTCCCCCGGCATCGGCCAAGCAGGTCCAGGAGCTCCTCGGACTGCTCCGAGATGCTGGTCACGAGGACTTCCGAGATGCACGCGGGCCCATGGGGTTCAACCAGCGGCAGGCGGCAGGCAAGTTCACCCGAGAGGAGGCCGACACGTTCATCGCCGGGCTCCAGGACACCACCAACAGCGACGCTGACGCGCCTCCCATCAGCGCTCTCCGCCTCACAGCCAAGCAGGAGGCGCTCCGCCAGGTGCCGACCGACCAGCTGGCCGCCGAGCTGCAGCGGCGCGGCTGGGTGGTCATGGAGCCGTAGGCGGCCCGGTCGGTCCGGCCAGCGCGCCGCGAGGAGATCGTCGTACGATCGCTCGTCACCTCGATCGAACTGGAGCTCCACCATGGTCACCGAGAACCTCGCCCGCGCCTTCGCATCCACCCGCGACGTGCTCGCCAACATGAACGACGTCGACCTCGACGCCCCCACGCCGTGCGCGTCGTGGACCGTCCGTGATCTCCTCAACCACATCGTGGGCGGTGCCCACTGGTTCGGAGCCTCCACCGCGGCCGGGGAGTCGATCACCGCCGAGCAGGACTGGGCCAAGGGCGACGTGCTGGCCTCCTTCGACGAAGGGGTGGCGGGCGCGATCGCGGCCTTCGACGCCCCGGGGGCGCAGGAGAGGATCATCAAGCTCCCCTTCGGTGACTTCCCCGGCGCCATCTTCATGGGCCTGGCCACGACCGACACGTTCACCCACGGCTGGGACCTCGCCAAGGCCACCGGGCAGTCCACCGACCTCGACCCCGACTTCGCCGAGCAGCTGCTCGAGCTGGCGCCCCTCACCGTTCCGGATCAGTTCCGCGGCGACGAGCCGATGCCGTTCGGTCCCGCGAAGGAGGCGCCGGCTGGGTCTGCAGCGGCCGACCGCCTCGCCGCCTTCATGGGCCGCACCGTCTGAGCACCCCTGTCGGGCATGCTGCTGCGATGGAACCCGGGGAGTTCAAGGGCACGATCGGGCGCTACCACTGGGAGTCCGAACCGTGGTGGCCCGACGATCCCCGGCCACCGGAGGGCGCACCCAATGTGCTGCTCGTCGTGCTCGACGACGTCGGGTTCGCGCAGCTCGGCTGCTTCGGCTCCGACATCGCCACGCCGCACCTCGACGCGCTCGCGGCCGATGGGCTCCGCTACTCGAGCTTCCACACCACGGCGCTGTGCTCCCCCACCCGCGCGTGCGTCCTGACCGGCCGCAACCACCACGCCGCCGGGATGGGCCGCATCGTCGACCTGGCCACCGGCTTCCCCGGCTACGACGCCCGCATCCCAAAGGCTTGCGCGCTCCTGCCCGCGATCCTCACCCCCCACGGGTACGCGGCCTACGCGGTGGGCAAGTGGCACCTCACGCCCGAGGACGAGGAGCACCTCGGCGCCCGGCGCGACCGCTGGCCACTCGGGCGGGGGTTCGAGCGCTTCTACGGGTTCTTCCCCGGCGAGACGCACCAGTTCGTGCCGGCCCTCATCCACGACAACCACCAGGTGGAGCCACCGGCCGGCTACGAGGACGGCTACCACCTCACCTCCGACCTGGTGGACCGATCGATCGAGTTCATCGAAGACCTGCGCAACGTCGACGTCGAGAAGCCCTGGCTCCTCTACCTCGCCACCGGCGCGTGTCACTCGCCGCACCAGTCGCCGCCCGGCTGGATCGACGGCTACCGCGGCCACTTCGACGCCGGCTGGGACGAGTGGCGCGAGGCCACGCTCGTCCGTCAGAAGGCAGCCGGCCTCATGCCGCAGCATGCGGAGCTCTCCGAGCGTCCCGACTGGGTGCCGGCCTGGAGCACGCTCACCGCCGACGAGCGGCGCGTGTACGCCCGCTACATGGAGGCCTTCGCCGCGTTCCTGTCGCACACCGATGCCGAGATCGGACGACTGATCGCCCGGCTCGAAGCCCTCGACGAGCTCGATGACACGATCGTGATCGTCCTCTCCGACAATGGCGCCTCCTCCGAAGGGGGCCCGTTCGGCTCGCTGAACGACGCCCGGGTGTGGAACATGCTCCCCCGCACCGTCGAGGAGGCCGCCGAACGACTCGACGAGATCGGCGGGCCCCGCATCCACAACAACTACCCGTGGGGCTGGACGGTGGCCGGGAACACGCCGTTCCGTCGTTGGAAGCGTGAGACCCACGAGGGCGGGGTGGCCGACCCGCTCATCGTGCGCTGGCCGCGTGGCATCGCGGCGCGCGGCGAGGTGCGCGACCAGTACGTGCACGCCATCGACATCGTGCCGACCCTGCTCGAGGTGATGGGCATCGAGATGCCGTCGACGGTCGGCGGGATCGAGCAGCGTCCGCTCGCTGGTGTGAGCTTCGCCTACTCGTTCGACGACGCCACCGCGCCGGAGCGCCACACCACCCAGTACTACGAGATGTTCGGGTGCCGAGCCCTCTACCACGAGGGCTGGAAGGCGGTGACCTACCACGAGGTGCAGAGCGACGAGCCGGGCCTCGACCGGGTGCCCTGGGAGCTCTACGACCTGCGGGCCGATCCAGCCGAGTGCCACGACCTGGCCGGCGACGAGCCCGACCGCCTTGCGTCGATGGTGGAGCGGTGGTGGTCGGAGGCCGAGCAGAACAACGTGCTGCCCATCGACAACCGGCCCTTCTCCGAGATGGTGTTCGGGCGGGCGTCGTCGGTGCGCGAGCGGGATCGCTACACCTACTGGCCGGGCCGCGCACCGGTGGCCGAGAGCGTGGCGGTCAACGTGCGAGCCCGCCCACACGGGGTCACCGCCCACATCACGATCCCCGAGGGCGACGCGGTGGTGGAGGGCGTGCTCGCCGTACAGGGCTCAGTGCTGGGCGGGTGGTCGTTCCACCTGCTGGCCGACGGGCGGCTCGTGTACGTGCACAACCTGGCCGGGTGGCGGTCGTACCGCGTCGAGGCGCCTGTGTCTGCCGACGGACGGCTCGCACCCGGCGATCACACGCTGACCATGCGCTTCGACCCGCCGCGGGTGGAGCTGCTCGTCGACGGGTCAGTGGTAGGCACCGGCGAAGTGCGTCGCTCGGTGTGGACCAAGTTCTCGATCACCGGTGCCGGCCTCACTGCCGGCTGGTCGCCCGACTTCTCCCCCGCCGACGAGGACTACCGCGGCCGGTTCCCTTTCACGGCCACCTTGCACCGGGTCGACATCGACGTGACCGGCGTGGCCATCGTGGACCGCGAGCTCGCCGCGCAGGAGGCGATCGCGTCGCAGTAGGTCCGCCCTCCTCCCGCGAACCCGGCTGCGGTCACTCGGGGGTGACGTAGGCCCCCGAGATGCCGCCGTCGACGAGGAAGGTGGAGCCCGTCACGAAGGAGGCGTCGTCGCTGGCCAGGAAGGCCACCGCCGCCCCGATCTCCTCCGCCTCGGCGAAGCGCCCCATCGGGATGTGCACGAGCCGTCGGGCCGCGCGGGCCGGATCCTTGGCGAAGAGCTCCTGGAGCAACGGCGTGTTCACGGGGCCGGGGCACAGGGCGTTGACCCGGATGCCCTCACGCGCGAACTGCACGGCGAGCTCGCGGCTCATGGCCAGCACCCCGCCCTTGGACGCCGTATAGGAGATCTGCGACGTCGCCGAGCCCATCACAGCGACGAAGGAGGCGGTGTTGATGATCGAACCCCGGCCTTGTCGCTGCATGTGGGGCAGCGCGTGCTTGCAGCACAGGTACACCGAGGTGAGGTTGACGTCCTGCACCCGACGCCACGCGTCGAGACCGGTGGTGAGGATGGAGTCGTCGTCCGGCGGCGAGATGCCGGCGTTGTTGAAGGCGATGTCGACAGCGCCGAGCGCAGCGTGGGTCTGCGCGAACAGCGCCTCCACCGCGCCGGCGTCGGTGACGTCGGTGGCCACGAACAGCCCATCGACCGAGGCCGCGGCGGCGGCACCTGCGTCAGCGTCGAGGTCGGCGATGACCACCGATGCCCCCTCTGCGTGCAGCCGGCGTGCAGTGGCCAGGCCGATGCCTCCGGCCCCGCCGGTGATCACCGCCACGCGACCGGCCAAGCGTCGTGTGAGGTCCATCAGGGCTCCTCTCCTCTGGCCGCTGCCACCAGCGCGGCGAACAGTCGCACGTCACCCTGCTCTTCGGGGTGCCACTGCACGCCGAGCGCGAACCTGGCGCCGACGAGCTCCACCGCCTCGATGGTGCCGTCCGCAGCCCGGGCGCAGACGGCGAGGCCGTCGCCGAGGCGGTCGACGGCCTGGTGGTGGTGGCACTGCACCGCCAGGCCCTCACCGACGATGGAGGCCAGGCGGCTTCCGCCTTCCACCTGTACAGGCACCGTGCCGAAGCTGCCCAGCTCCGGACGGTGGGTGAGCGCGCCCAGCACGTCGGGGAGGTGCTGGTGCAGCGTGCCGCCCTGCGCCACGTTCATGAGCTGCGCTCCCCGGCACACCGCCAGCACGGGGTGATCTGCGTGGAGCGCGGCGCGTAGGAGGGCCAGCTCCACCGATCGCGATCGGTGCGCGAGGCATCGGTCTCCGAGTGGGGTGATGCGCCGTAGTGGTTCGGGTCGACGTCGGCGCCACCGGTGAGCACGAGACCGTCGATGCCAGCCACCGCCACCGCCGCCGCGGCCTCGACGTCGTCGGGCACGATCGGAGGCAAGAGCAGGGGAAGGCCACCGGCGGCGGCCACGACCTCGACGTAGCTGACCGGCAGCAGCGCCGCCCGCTCGTGCCACACGCCCCACTGGGCCCGCTCAACGTAGGTCGTCAGCCCGATGCGCGGCGAACCGGCGGGCCCGATCACAGGCGCTCGAACCCTCGGAATCGCTCCCAGTCGGTGACCGCGGTGTCGAACGCGGACTGCTCCACCCGGGCGCCATGGGCGTAGTGGTCGACCACCCCGCTGCCGAAGGCGACCCGGGCCACCTCGGAGGTCTCGAAGCGAGCCACGGCGTCTCGAAGCGTCGCGGGCACCCGCGGCCGATCCGAGGTGTACGCGTTGCCAGCCAGGTCGGGCTCGAGCGCCAGCTCCGCGTCGAGGCCGTGGAGCCCTGCGGCGATGCTCGCGGCAAGGGCGAGGTAGGGGTTGACGTCGCCCCCGGGCACGCGGTTCTCGACGCGGAGCGACGAACCGTCCCCGACCACTCGCATCGCGCAGGTGCGGTTGTCGCGCCCCCACGCCACCGCGGTGGGGGCGAAGCTGCCCTCGGTGAAGCGCTTGTAGGAGTTGACGTTGGGCGCGTAGAGCAGGGTCAGCTCCTCGAGGCAGGCCAGCTGGCCGGCGAGCCAGCGCTCCATGAGGGGCGAGAACCCCAAGGCGGGACCGACCCCGTCCCCAGCCATGACGGCGTCCCCGTCAGCGGCCCGCACGCTGAGGTGGATGTGGCACGAGTTGCCCTCCCGCTCGTCGTACTTGGCCATGAACGTGAGGCTCATCCCCTCCTGTGCGGCGATCTCCTTGGCTCCCGCCTTGTAGATGACGTGCTGGTCGGCGGTGACGAGGGCATCGTCGTAGAGGAACGCGATCTCGTGCTGCCCGAGGTTGCACTCTCCCTTGGCCGACTCGACCACCAGCCCGGCGGCCGTCATCTCGTTGCGGATGCGCCGCAGGAGGGGCTCGACCCGGGCCGTGCCGAGCAGCGAGTAGTCCACGTTGTACTGGTTGGCCGGTGTCATCCCTCGGTAGCCGGCCGTCCACGCCTGCTCGTAGCTGTCGCGGAACACCATGAACTCGAGCTCCGTGCCCGCCAGCGCCACGAGCCCACGCTCGGCCAGGCGGTCGAGCTGTCGGCGCAGGATCTGGCGGGGAGAGGCCACGACCGGAGTGCCGTCGCCCCACTCGAGGTCGCAGAGCACGAGAGCGGTCGCCGGCTGCCAGGGGACGATGCGCAACGTGTCGATGTCCGGCTGCAGCACAAAGTCGCCGTAGCCCGTGTCCCACGACGACATCGCGTAGCCGGCGACCGTGTGCATCTCGACATCGACGGCCAACAGGTAGTTGCACGCCTCCGTGGCATTGGTCAGCACCGTGTCGAGGAAGAACCGGGCGTGGCAGCGCTTGCCCTGCAGGCGCCCCTGCATGTCGGTGAAGGCCACGACCACCGTGTCGATGTCGCCTGCTGTCACCAGGCGCCGCAGTGCGTCGACAGTCAACGAAGCGGCCACCGCGGCAGTCAACCACATCGCTGGCGGTCAGCTCCTGCCTGGTCGGCTACTTGATGAAGCGACCAAGCAGGGGGAGCTCCCAGATCGACTCGGCGCCGGCGATGGCAACGGTCTGTGCCGCGCTGTGCTCCACCGCGTCGAGCACGACGTAGCGAGGACGCCAGTACGGCCGGAACTTCAGGTTGTACCGCCACAGCGATTCGATCTGCATCGTCTCGCTGAACTTGTGCAGGATCCGACGCTCCAGGCTGGAGAAGCCGCCCCCCCGCTCGCCAGCCACGATCTCGCGCATCACGGCGAAGTTGAGCCCAAGGCCTACCTGATGGTTGGCCTTCAGGTGCAGGATCATCTCCACGATGAGGAAGTCGGACACGCCGTTGGGCTGTTGGGCGGCGGAGCGCCGCGTGAGGTCGAGCGACCATCCCGCGATGTCAGCGGCGGGCACCCACTGGCAGAACGCGGTGGGCCGCCCATCGGGGTCGAGCGCGATCGACAGGAGCAGGTCGGTGTCGTCGGGATCGAACACACGCGAGAGGGTCATCGAGAACCCGCGCTCGGTCGCACCCTGGCGGGTGTCGGCCATCATGTCCCGGAGGCTCTGCTCCATCTCGGGGCCGACCTGATCAGGGGGCAGGAACACCGTCGTGTAGCCGGCCTTCTTGATCCGGTTGTAGGAGCCGCGGAGCCCCTTCATCGACCCGCCATCGAGGGTGAAGGCTTGACAGTCGACGATGGCCTCGTCGCCCATGTAGATCGACTGCATGCCCGCTGCCTCGTAGACCGGAAGCCATCCGGGGCCGGCGCCCACCACGGCGACGGGCCAGCCGTGCTGATCTGCGAAGGCTGCGAACTCCGACCAGGTGTCGGCCCACTCATCCACCGGACCGATGGGGTCCGGGGAGACCAGGCAGACGCCGTTGCGCACCCCGTAGGCCACGACCGAAGCGCCCGTGAAGAACCACTCCTTGTCGTCTCGGAGCGCGAAGTAGCCAAGGGTGTCGCCGCCGTACTGCTCGACCACCCGTCGGGCACGGGTTCGATCAGCTAGGTGCTGTCCCCGCGACGGCGGCGGCGGGCGCCGCGGCCCGAAGAGGACCAGCAGGACGGCGAACGCCAGACCCACGCCAACTGCCGCGAGCGCCGGTGTCACGAACGGGGTGTCGCCGGGCAAGGGGATGGTGGAGTTACCGGCCAGCCGCTCGACCAGTGCTCGGATGGTGGCGTGGGCGGGCCGATGCGTGCCCAGCGCGATCACGAGCACCTCGGACACGCCTACGGCGACGGCAGCGCCGGCCAGCGACAGCCGGGCTGCCCGGCGCAGCGAGGCCGTGTCTGGTCGGACCTGGAAGGCATCGGAGTGGGCGGCGAGCCAGGCACCGATCGCCGCGGAGAACAGCGCCTCCTCCACGTCGCCACCCTTGAGGAGGTGCAGCACCGCGGCGACGGCCAGCACCGCCAGCGTGGCGAACCACGCGAGGCGGTGCCCCCGACGCAGGCCACGGGCCAGCAGGACCAGTGCGATCGACGCGAACACAAGGGTCGCCGACGCCGCCTGCACGAGCTCGACGGGAACCACGTCGAGCAGGAGCTTGAGCCGCCCCCGAGACGGCGCGGTGACGGCTGAGTACAGACCGACGACTGCAGCGAGCAGGGCCGCACCCGCGGCGACCCGCCGGCTCCGCCGGCGCCGCGGAGCGGCACTGAGCACGGTCCGGTCGATCGGCCACCCCGCCCCTCCGGGGGAGGAGCTGACGACCGTGGGGGTAGAGGGGAGCTCCGCCAGGCGCCGAGTGGCCATGCGCTCGAGGAGGGTGGCACCGGTCACCGGGGTCTCGGCGAGCACGAGGGAGACCTCGACGTCGCGGCCGCTGACGAGCTCGAGCCACGACCGTCGCAGCACACCGCCGAACACGGGCGGCATCCCAGCCCGGGCGCGATGCGGTTCCACGGCGTGCACGCCGCAGCCGGTGTTGGCGTAGAAGCCCTGCCGGAGGGGCATGAGCTCGGGGTGGTGCGTGTGTCCCGTGACAAACCCCGCGAAGTCCTGCGCGCACAAGGCCTCGGCCGCGGTTCGGGGGGGCTCGTTGACGTGGGCGCCGCGGGCGCCGAGGCGCACAGTGGTCAGCGACCGGAACACCCGGCGGGCGATGACCACGATGAGCACCGCGATCGCAGAGAGGTCGACGACGAGGCCGGCCAGACCCACGAGCAGCGCCGCCTCGAGCTCCTGAGTGCGCTCCGTGACCGACATGGCCGCGACGACGATCGGCGTGCGGATTGCGAGCAGCAGGAGCACCAGCGGCACGATGAGCCATCCGGCACGACCCAGGAGCTCGCGGTACACGACCCGTGAGCCGACGAACCGAGGGAGCTGGCCAGGGTCGGCGAGCCACAGCGCATCGGCGAGGAATGTGCGACCGGTCAGCTCCGGGACGACCTCCTGCACCATGTGCTGGCCGAGCGGCGTGTCCAGGGGATCGCGAGCGTCTCGGAGCGCGTGCGCCGGGTCGAACTGGTGGCCGTGCTCGACGCGGACGACCCGGACCCCACGATCGGTATCCAGGAGGAGATCCGCGCTCAGCGCCACGGTGGCGCCGAGCCGCGTCCGGAGCACGTCGGTCTCGTGCTCGTCCCAGGCGAGCCGACCGTCGTGGCTGCCCACCGTGACGATGAGCGCACGGCCCTCGACCAGCCCGAACCCCGCCAGCGCCTCGGCGAACGCTGGGTGGGCGTCGAGCGCCGCGTCGACGGAGGGCTGGAGGGCAAGGAGCAGCTCGAAGCAGTCGCCGTTGAGGACCACCGCACCGCGTCCGGTCAGCCGGAGCAACCGCTCACAGAGCTCGTCGGTCACGAGGCGCGAGGCGTCCGTAGGGCGATCGGCCAAGTGGAGGTCGCTGCAGATCACGACGGTGGTCCCCTTGGGCAGTGCCACCTCGATCCGATCCGGGATCAGCTGCGACCCCCGCTCACCAGGTGCAACGGGGTTCGGCGGTCGCACGTTCGGGCCTGCTCAGGGAGATGAGCCGCCGCGGATTCGGGCGGGGGGGTGGTGCGCGAACCGTACTTCGCCCGACGCGACCTCAAAGTGTCGGCGCTCCAAGCGCGCACCCTCAGCGGGGGCGTTCCCCGTAGTCGCCGAAGGGCCGATCGCGCTCCCGCACGACCTCGCGCCACCCGACCTCCTGGGCGCGGGCCACGAAGTCCAGCCCCTCCTGGGTGTGACGGGCCACACCGTCGAACACGAAGCCCAGGAGGCGGCTGGTGTCGGGCTGGTACTGGTGACGGGCGACGTCGTTCAGCATCCACTTCATCATCTGGAGCTGGTTGAGTGGGAGCAGCGCCATCCGCCGGGCCAGGGCAAGGGCGCGCTCCTGCAGATCGTCGTCGGGCACGCACTCGAGGATCATCCCAGCGGCAGCCGCCTCTGTGGCGGTGAGCTCGTCACCGGTGAACAGGTAGCGCTTGGCCCGTTCGAGACCGAGTCGGGCGACCCACACCCACGGTGCCTCCGGAACGCCCCAGACCCGGGCCGGGGGATAGCCGAAGCGGGCGGACTCGCCGGCCACGATCAGGTCCGCGTTGAGGATCATGTCGGTGCCTCCTGCGATGCACCAGCCCTGCACGGACGCGATCGTCGGCTTGGAGATCGAGTGCAGCTTGGCGAACGTGTTGCCGAACAGCCCGATCATCTGTACATCCGCCACGGTGTCCCACACCCTGCCGCTGCCGCCATCGGCGGTGGCCTGCGACACCGTGGACCAGTCGAGCCCGAACCCCGCGCAGAACGCACGCCCGTCGGCCCGGATCAGCACCACCTTCACGCCCTTGTCGCGCTCCGCGCTGTCGAGCGCGGCGTCGAGCTCGTCACGCAGCTGGAGCGTGATCGTGTTGAAGTCGTCGGGTCGGCACAGGACCAGGTGGCGGACGGCCCCGTCGTCCTCGATCCGGATCGCGTCACCCATCGGCTGGTCTCCTCAGCGGTCGGTCGAACGGGCCCACCCTGGCACGTCCACCATGGCCGCGACCTACCTACGGCGGCGCGAGGCCCCGCGCACCAGCACCCGCTGGTAGAGCGCTCCCGGGAGACGGGAGATGAGGTCGATCACCTTGGCGTCGGGACCGATGAGGGCCCGACGGCGATCGTGCTCCACCGCGGCGAGGATCTGGCGAGCAGCCTTCTCCGGCGAGGTCATGGCAGCCTTGTCGAACTGGTCGCTGGCGGCGGCGACGGAGCCGGCGAGGGCCACCACGCTTTCGTCCATGCGGGCGTTGCGGGCGATGTTCGTCTTGATGCCGCCCGGGTGGATCGTGGTGCAGGACACCCCGCAGTCGGCCATGTCGAGCTCCATGCGCAGTGCGTCGGTGAAGCCCCGCACGCCGAACTTGGCCGCGTTGTAGGCCGACTGCGACGGCACGCTGATCAAGCCGAACACGCTGGAGAGGTTCACGATGTGACCCTCACCGGCCGCCTTGAGGTGGGGCAGGAACGCCTTGGTACCGTGGACGACGCCCCAGAAGTTGATGTTCATCAACCACTCGAAGTCGTCGTAGGACATGCCCTCGATCGTCGCTCCGAGGGCGACGCCCGCGTTGTTGATGATCAGGTTCACCTTGCCGTGCTCGGCGACCACTTGGTCGGCCCAGGCGTGCACCGCGTCGCGGTCGGCCACGTCGACGCGCTGCGAGGTGACCTTCACCGCACTCCCCTCGCACTGCGCGACCGTGTCGGCCAGGCCGACCTCGTCGATGTCGGACAGGGCGAGGTGGGCCCCGCGACCGGCGAGGTCCTTGGCGAGGGCTCGGCCGATGCCGGATCCGGCGCCGGTGATGGCGGCCACACGGCCGTCGAAGGTCTTCACGTCGATCAGCTCCCGGTTGGTTCGAGGGCGCGAGCCGTCGTGGTGATGGGGTTGGAGAACACCATGGCGTCGTCGTCGATGCCACTGCGCTTCAGAGCCCGGTGGTCGCGCAGGTAGCTCTGGTGCACCTGCCACGGGAACTTCGAACCCTGCTTCGGGAACCGGTCCGCCGAGCGCTGCACGTAGCCAGAGGACAGCCCCAGGAGCGGTTGCGCTGTGACGGACGAATCGGTGTTGCGGGCGGTGCACTGCTGCTGAGCCGTGGCGCGCAACCGGTTGAGCAGGCGGGTGACGTAGTGGCAGGTGAGATCGCACTTCAGCGTCCACGAGGCGTTCGTGTAGCCGATGGCGAGGGCGAGGTTGGGCACGCCCTCGAGCATCATCCCCTTGTAGGTGAGCACCGACGAGACGTCGACCTCGGCGCCATCCACCGAGAGGTCGATGCCCCCGATGAACAGCAGCTCGAGCCCCGTGGCGGTGACGATGATGTCGGCCTCGAGCTCCTCGCCCGACTCGAGGAGCAACCCGGTCTCGGTGAACGAGTCGATGCGGTCGGTGACCACAGAGGCCGTGCCCGCGGTGATCGCCTTGAACAGGTCGCCGTCGGGGACCACGCAGAGACGCTGGTCCCACGGGTTGTAGGAGGGCGTGAAGTGCGTGTCGATGTCGTACCCCGCCGGCAGCTCGCGCTCGATGCCCTTGCGCAGGAAGCGCTTGACGAGCTCGGGGCGCCGCTTGCTGAGCGCGTAGGTGGCCTGGGTACCGAGCGCGAGGACCCAGCGGATGACGTTGCCGGCGTAGCGCTCCGGGAGCACCTTGCGCAGCAGCTCCGCAGCCGGGTTCTTGGCCGGCACCGACGCGATGTAGGTGGGTGAGCGCTGGAGCATCGTGACGTGCGCGGCCCGCCGGGCGAGCGATGGGATGAGGGTGACGGCGGTGGCGCCGCTGCCGATCACCACGACGCGCTTGCCGGCGTAGTCGAGGTCCTCGGGCCAGGCCTGCGGGTGCACGATCGGTCCGCTGAACCGATCCATCCCGGCGAAGTCAGGCAGGTAGCCGTGGTCGTACCGGTAGTAGCCGCTGCACGAGAAGAGAAAGCCACAGGTGAGCTCGATCGTCTCGCCGGTGTCGCCCCGCTCCGCGGTGATCCGCCAGCGGGCGTCGTCGGTCGACCAGCTGGCCGAGGTGATCCGATGGTTGAACCGGATGTGCTCGTCGATGCCCTCTTCGGCCGCGGTGTCCTTGATGTACTGGAGGATCGACGCGCCGTCGGCGATCGACTTCTCACCGTCCCACGGACGGAAGGAGTAGCCGAGGGTGAACATGTCGGAGTCGGAGCGGATCCCGGGGTAGCGGAAGAGATCCCAGGTGCCGCCAATGGCGTCACGGGCCTCGAAGATGGCATAGCTGGCCCAGGGGCACTCGGCCTGCATGTAGTGGCCGGCGCCGATGCCCGAGAGCCCGGCACCGACGATGAGGACGTCGAGGTGCTCCGTCATCGGATGGCTCACGCCGCCGAGGTGGTGGCGAGCTTGTCGTTGAGCGTGCCCTCAGCGCCGAACAGCTCCTGGCGCCAGCGGTCGACGAGCTCGTCCGTGTTGCGGTCGTCCGGGTGGAAGTCGGGCCGGTCGTAGTCGCACAGCTGGTCCCACAGCTCGCGGCGCAGGATCGGCGACTGCCGGAAGCGGCGCCAGCTGCGGCGAAGGTTGCCGGGGCGGTAGGTGGCGCGGTCCATCAAGAGGGAGATCCCGACCTGCAGCGCCATGCCGGCCACGAACCCGTAGCGCAGGAACTTCATGGTCCAGACCCGCATCCGCTCGGTGCCGCCGATGGCCTTGTAGACGTCGAAGGCAACGGCCTTGTGCTCGGACTCCTCGAGCGCGTGCCAGAGGAAGAGGTTCCGCACCTCGGCATCGCCGAAC
>JBKJSO010000048.1:0-11068 GCA_046595835.1 Acidimicrobiales bacterium
GACAACGCGGCCATCACGATCCCGACGGTGCTCGCGTCCGGGCGACCAGAACCCAGCAGGTCACGGATCGATTCGACCCCGACGTAGACGGCCAGCACCAAGAAGCTGACGGCGATGGCCCGGGTGGCGCGCCGGTCGCTCGACTGCATGCACCCGCCCTTGCGCTCCTGGTGCAGCCGCCACGTGAGTATCAGCGCCGCGGAGACCTCGATGGCGGAGTCGAACCCGAAGCCCACGAGGCTCACCGACCCGGCGACGACACCGGCGCTGACCGCGACGATCCCCTCTGTGGCGTTCCAAATGATGGTCGCTGCGTTCAGCCACCGAGCCCGGCGCACCGCAGCGGTTCGATCGGATCCCGCAGGCCGCGACGCGACCTGTATGGACAGCGCGCCGTGGTCGTGGTCGTGATGATCAGCCACGGCCGTCGAGGTCCTGGTGGTGCTGTTCGACCTCGAGCTCGAGGTCGACGAGGTCGGACAGGGCGTGGGCGAGCCGGGGTGAGCTGAGCTCGTAGCGGACCTGTCGGCCCTCGCGTTGGGCGGTGACGAGACCGCAGCCGCGCAGGCAGGCGAGGTGGTTCGAGATGTTCGTGCGGCCCGATCCCAACGCGTCGGCGAGATCGGCCGGATACGAACCGCCGTCGAGGAGCAGCAGGAGGATCCGTCGGCGGGTCGGATCGGCTAGGGCCGTCCCGACGCGCTCGAGGACATCGACGGTCGAGGTGACGGATGCGGCCATGTCCTGAACGCTACAGGCAGAAATGAATCCAGTTCAACCTGAACTGTGCGGAGGAGCGAGTCAGCGACGCGTGGCAGTGATGAGGCTACGACGGAGCAGGCCTTCGCCGATTGCCGCCGCGGCGAGGCGGCGATCGGCTTGCGCAGTGGCGAACTCGGAGTCGGAGGTGAGGCGTCGGACCTCCGAAGCTCGTGAGTCGTTGGCCTCCAGCCACGCTCGCTGGGTTCGCGCGTACTCCTCGGTCACGTCGAGGGCGACGACATCGACGAAGCCGGCCTGCGCGACGAGGTCGGGGTAGGGCCGGCGCGTTGCGACCTGCCACGGGCCGGCCCGCACGGCACGTCGGTGTCGTGTGGCGTCGAGGTCAGGGGCGACATGGATGGTGGTGAACGCGAGGCGCCCTCCGGGGCGCAGGACCCCGTGGCAGGCGCGGAGTACCGCGAGCTTGGGGCCGAGGCAGCACAGGACGTCGGTGTGCACCAGGGCGTCGAAGCTGCCGGTGCGCAGGGGTTGGCGCCGACCGGTCGCCGCGACATAGCTGGCCCGGCCGGCGAGCCCGTCGCTGACCGCACGGGCCCGGGCCCGCCGCAACCCGTCGAAGGGGAGGTCGGTTCCGACGACCCGACACCCGGTCAGCTGGGCGAGGTACAGGCCCGGCCATCCCGATCCCGAGCCGATGTCGGCGAGTCGATCGCCGGGCCCGAGCCGGAGGTGCCGGGCGAGCTCATCGGCCTGGGCGCGGGTCGTGTAGCCGGTCGACCCGTAGTCGGCGTCGAGTGCCTCGCTCTCGATGTCGAGCCGAACCGGCGAGCAACATTGGCGGTAGCGGTCGGTGAATCGCTCGATGTTCTCGGCCTCCAACCGGGTCGCGACCATCGTCGTGCTCAGCCGGGTTGGGACTGGCCGCCGTCGCAGACGCAGAACTCGTTGCCTTCGGGGTCGGCCATGAGGATCCAGGTGGAGCCGTGCTCGCAGGAAGGAGCTTCCCTGATGCGGGTGGCGCCGAGGTCGGCGAGCCGGGCGGCTTCGGTCTCGATGTCGGGGACGCGGAGGTGGAAGGAGGTGTTGGCCACGCTCTGGCCAATCGCCTCAGCGATGTCCTCGACGTGGCGTTCACCTTGGGCCAGCACGTCGATGACCTCGGCGCGCCGGCCGTTGGCCAACGCCTTGCCGACCTCGGCGAACACGTCGAACAACGCGTCCTTGGCCGCTCGGTCACCCATTACCTTCCGCCTCTCTGTTCAAAGGATCACTTGACACGGTAGAGGAAGGGTCGCCACTATTCAAGTGTTCCTTTGAGGAGGTCGTGGTGGAGATCGTGAGCATCGTGGACGACGGTCTCGGCCATTCGTCCTACGTGATCGGTCTCGGCGACGGCACCGGCTTGGTAGTGGACCCGGCTCGGTTCCCGGATCGGCAGCGCACGGTGGCCCGCGAACGCGGGTGGCGGATCGCGTGGAGCGCCGACACCCACTCCCACGCCGACTACGTGTCGGGCAGCCCCGAGCTGGCCGCCGACGGAGCCACGTTCCTGGCCTCGGCCGGCGCCGCGCTCGAAGTCCCCCACTGTCCGGTGGCCGCCGGCGAAACCGTCGCCCTCGCCGGCAAGGTGAGCTTGCGGGCGATCGCGACCCCCGGGCACACGCCGGATCACCTGGCCTACCTGCTGATCGAGGACGGCGATCCGGTCGGGCTGTTCTCGGGCGGGTCGCTCATGGTCGGCGCCGTCGGCCGCACAGACCTGCTGGGCGACGACTACCGCGAGGAGCTCGCCCGACACCTGTTCCGGGCGTTGCGGGACGAGATCCTCACGCTGCCCGACGACCTGGCGGTGTATCCGACCCACGGTGCCGGGTCGTTCTGCTCGGCTCCGGCCGGCTCGGCTCGCACGACGACCATCGGTCTCGAGCGAGCCACCAACCCGCTCCTCGGGATCGACGACGAGAACCGGTTCGTCGAAGCGTTGTTGGCCGGCCTCGGGACCTTCCCCGACTACTTCCGACGGCTCCCTGAGCTGAACCGGTCCGGGCCCCGGCTGTACCCGTCGGTCCCGGACCTGGCCCGCCTCGACCTCGACACCGTCCGGCAGCACCTCACCGACGGCGCCGCCCTCGTCGACGCTCGCCCCATCGCCGCCTTCGCCCGAGCCCATCCCGTCGGGGCGATCTCGATCGAGCACCGCCCGGTGTTCGCCAGCTGGCTCGGCTGGCTCCTCGACCTCGACCGCCGGGTCGTGTTCGTGCTCGACGACACCGTCGACCGTCGCGACCTCGTGCGGCAGTGCCTCACGGTCGGCCACGACGCCATCGTCGGCGAGCTCGACGGCGGCCTCGACACCTGGACCGCCGCCGGGCTGCCCGTCGCCTCGATCCCGATCGTGGACGCTGGCGACATCACCGGGACAGTGCTCGACGTCCGCCAGACCGGCGAATGGGACGTCGGCCACGTCCCCGACGCGGTCCACATCGAGCTCGGCGACCTGAGGGACACGCCGGTTCCGGCGGGGCCGGTGACGGTCATGTGCGGGCACGGCGAGAGGGCGATGACGGGCGCCAGCCTCCTCGAGCTGGCCGGCCATCGCGATCTGGCGGTGCTCGCCGGCGGGCCGCAGGATTGGAGCGACGCCACCGGCCTCGACCTGCGAACCGGATGACGGTCACGGACCGGGCCGGCTTGCAGCTCGGGCTGCGCCAGAACCTCGCGCAGTTCTCGCTGCTCGTCGGCATCAACGCACTGGTTGGCGGGATGATCGGTCAGGAACGCACTGTCCTGCCGTTGCTGGCCGAGCGCGAGTTCGGGCTCACCGCGTTCACGGCTGCTCTGACGTTCATCGCTGCGTTCGGCGCCGTGAAGGCGGCGACCAACTTCTTCGCTGGGACGCTCTCGGACCGCTACGGCCGCAAACCCGTCCTCGTCGCCGGGTGGCTCATCGGGCTCCCCGTGCCGCTGCTGCTGATCTGGGCGCCGTCGTGGGGATGGGTGATCGCCGCCAACGTCCTCCTCGGTGTGAACCAGGGCCTCACCTGGTCGACCACGGTCATCATGAAGATCGACCTCGTCGGCCCCGAACGCCGCGGGTTCGCCATGGGTCTCAACGAGGCCGCCGGCTACGGCGCCGTCGCCATCACCGCGTTGGCCACCGGCTTCATCGCCGAGCACGCCGGCCTGCGACCCGAGCCGTTCTTCCTCGGGCTCGTGTTCGCCGGCCTCGGTCTCGGCCTGTCGGTCCTGTTCGTCCGCGAGACCCGCGGCTTCGTCGAACAGGAGACTGCTCAGCATGTGGCCCGCCACGACGGCGACAACGTCCCGTTGACCACCGGCGAGGTGTTCCGGCTTACCAGCTTCAGCGAGAAGGCCCTGTCGTCGTGCAGCCAGGCCGGGCTGGTCAACAACCTCAACGACGGTCTCGCCTGGGGCCTGTTCCCCATCGCCTTTGCCGACGCTGGTCTCAGCGTCGGGCGCATCGGGATCCTCGCCGCCCTCTACCCCGCCGTTTGGGGCCTCGGGCAGCTCTACACCGGTGGCCTGTCGGACCGGATCGGGCGCAAGCCCCTCATCGCCGGCGGGATGCTCACCCAAGCCGTCGCCATCGCCTGGATCGCTGCCACCACCGGCTTCTGGGCCTGGGCCCTCGGTGCTGCCGTCCTCGGCGCCGGGACCGCCATGGTGTACCCGACGCTCCTTGCCGCCATCGGTGATGTCGCCCACCCCAGCTGGCGGGCGCGGTCCGTGGGCGTCTACCGGCTGTGGCGTGACGGCGGGTTCGCCGTGGGCGCCCTGCTCGCCGGGGTGCTGGCCGACGTCGTGTCGATCGACGCCGCCATCTGGTCCGTCGCCGCCCTCACCGCCGGCTCCGGCATCGTCGTTGCGGTCCGCATGTACGAGACCCACCCGGCCGGTCTGGTCCGGGCCGACAGGCCAGGCTGAACTGGGCGCCCTCTGTGGTGGCCGTCACGCCGCGCCGACAATGCAGGCCCGGTCGATGAAGCGGGGGCACGGCCGCCCTTGGACGTAGGTCATGCCCGCACCTTCACGCCCGTCGCCGCGGCGAGGTCCCGGGCGGCGACCGGTGCCAACAGCTCGAAGGGATGCCCCATCCGTTGGTCGCCGTGGCGGACCCGCAGGCTGGCTCGCTCCAGGAGCACCCGGACCCGGTGCAGGGCCCGATACCAGTCGAGGTGCTCGAGGGACGTCGTCGGGTTGGCGGCACCGTAAGCACGGAGGAACCGGCGAGCCAGCACCCGCCCAGCTAGGCGACCAACGGCGGCGAGGGGGCCGGGCAGGACAAGGGGCGGGTTCCCGATGACCAGCTCTGTGAAGGCCACGTCGAACGCCGGATCGGCCAGCAGCGCCCCGGTCCAGTCCAGCACCACGAACGCCGGCCCGTCGGCCAACACGTTGAAGGGGTGGAAGTCCCCGTGGCAGACCACGAGCCGATCCGAGTCAGGCGTCCGCCCGGCCAGCTCGTCGATCACCGCTACCAGGTCGGATCGATCGAGTGCCTCAGCGCCGAGCCGGAACTGGGCCACCACGTCCTCGACGGTCCACGCCACCTCCGGTGCGGCCGCCCGCACCGCGACGGTGACCGGTTCTGGGTCGAGGCGGTGCAGCGCGGCCATGGTGCGGGCGAGCTGCAGAGGCAGGTCCCGGAGCAGTTGGGGAGCACGACGCAGCGCCGCCGGCCCGTCGAGGCCGGCCAGCAACGGGCGACCAGCGGCGAAGTCGGCCACAGACCACCACCCCTCCCCGCCCGCGGCGGGTTCGGAGATCCGCACAGCCGGCGTCGGGAACCCGAGCGAGGCGAGGGTCGCCTGCACTGCGGCCTCCTTGGCGCCCATCGCGCGATCCGGGGCGCGGCGCACCACCAGCGCGGCAGGCACGTCATCGGGCTGGCCCTCGACCCGGACCGTCGCCATCGACGCCCAGAAGCCGCCCGACAGCACGTGGGGCCCATCGACCACCGTGGCGTCCGGCCATGCTCCGACTACGAGCGCTGCTGCATCGTCCATCGAAATAGTCACGGTGTTTACCGTAACGGTAACTGGTGGTACTGTCCAGGGGTGTCTGCAACCGACCCCACCGAATCGGCTTCCGAGCTCACCGTGGACCAGCTCGCCACCCGAGCCGGTCTCCCGGTGCGCACCATCCGCGAGTACCAGACGACCGGGTTGCTTCCCGGACCCGAACGCCGCGGCCGCGTCGGCATCTACGGCCCGAACCACCTGGCCCGCCTCGCCCTCATCGGCCGGCTCCAGGACCGCGGGTACTCCCTCGCCGGCATCCGCGACCTCGTCACCTCGTGGAGCGACGGCGCCGACCTCGGCGAGATCCTCGGCCTGGAAGCCGACCAGCTCGTCCACCTCGACGAACCCGGCGCCCCGGCCACCCTCGACCAGCTCGCGACCCTCCTGCCCTCACTGGTCCCCGACCGTCTCGACGACCTGCTCGCCGCCGGGATCATCGACGCCTGCGGGCCCGACCGGTACTGCGTGCCCAGCCCATCCCTGCTGCAGCTCACCGTCGACGCCCTCGCCGCCGGCTACGAACCCGACCGTGTCCTCGATCTTCTGACCACGATCCGGAACGCGACCGCCGCCATCGCCGCCGCCGCCGTGGCGCTCCTCACCGACCGGCCCGCCGACGCCGACCCGGACCAGCTCGCCGCCATCGCCACCCGGGGACGAGGTCTCCTCGCCCACGGGACCGGCCGGCTGACCATCTATGCCATCGGCAAGGAGCTCGGCATCGACCACGACGGCGACACGACCACCGCGCTGCGCCAGCTCCTGGACGCTGACCGATGACGGCGTCGAACCAGGACCAACACGACGCCTGGAACGGCGAGAGCGGCCAACGATGGATCACCGACGCCGACGGCCGCGACCGGGTCATGACCAGTGTTGCCGGAACCCTGCTCGATGCCGCTCATCTGGCCCATGGCGAGCGGGTGCTCGACATCGGCTGCGGTTGCGGCGCCACCACCCTCGCCGCGGCCCGAGCGGTCGGGTCCGCCGGAGGTGTGCTCGGCGTCGATGTGTCCGACCCCATGCTCAGTGTCGCCCGCCAGCGCGTCGCTGACGCCGCCATCGACAACGTCACCCTCCTCCAGGCCGACGCCCAAACCCATCGGTTTGTCGGGCGTGGCGTCGACGTTGCCATCAGCCGGTTCGGGACCATGTTCTTCGACGACCCGGCCGCCGCCTTCGCCAACATCGCCAGCGCGCTGCGTCCCGGCGGCCGGCTGTGCATCGCCACCTGGCAACCGTTGATCGCCAACCCGTGGCTCACCGTCCCCGGAGGCGCGCTCCTCCGCTACGGCAGCCTCCCGGAAACGGGCGGCGCGGGTCCGGGGATGTTCGCCCAGTCCGACCCCGACACCATCAACACCGTCCTCGCCGGCGCCGGGTTCGTCGACATCGACATCCGCCCCATCGCGGTGCCCCTCGACCTCGGTGCCGACGTCGATGCCGCCACCGCCCACCTCGCCGACACCGGAGTCGGCCGCGCCGCCCTCGCCACCATCCCCACCGACCAGCACCTCGCCGCCCTCGATGCCGTGCGGGAGGCGCTCGGCGATCACCTCGACAACGACGGCGTCCACCTCGATGGCGCCATCTTCCTGTCCACGGCGACGACGACGCCCTGACAGTCGGGTGCCGAGGCAGCGCCGAGGCGGCGCCGAAGTCGAGGTTGCGAGAGGTTGCGTCCCCCGTCGGTGATCAGCGCGGCCTCAGCGGGCCCCGCCGAGCAGATCCGCGTAGCGGGCCAGGTAGAGCGGCCAACCGGCGTCGCCCTCGACGCCTTCGTGCACGCCTTCCCAACCCTGGCCGTGGCGTTCGAGGTTCCGGTGCTCGAGCTCGACACGAGTGCGGTCCGGGGTTTCGGCGACGAAGCGGACCTCGACCTCGCTCGCATGCGAGGGGTCGGTCTCGAGCTGCCAGCAGGGGCTGATGTCCCAGCTGAACACCACACGGGCCGGGGGCTCATAGGTCAGGACGCGCGCCCACCGGCACTCGCTGCCGTCCTCGGCGGTGTCGACGATGTGTCCACCCACCCGGGGCTCGAAGGTCGTGGTCGTGATCGGCGCGGCGAGGAGGTTGTGCTCCTTGGGTTTGAAGTCACCGAAGCGCTCGACGAAGGTCGCGAACGCCTTGTCGACCGGTGCGTCGACGACGATGTGGCGGCGGACGATCGGATCGTCGGTCGGGCTCATGGCTGCTCCTCGGTTGGTTGTTCTGCAACGTCCCGGAAGCCGGAGAGGGCCCGGTTCCAGAAGGTGTCGAGCTGATCGCGTAGGGCGGCGACGCCGGCCTCGTTGAGCCGGTAGATGCGGCGGGTCCCGGCGGCTCGGTCAACGACCAAGCCGGCGTCCTTCAGGACCTTGAGATGCTGCGACACCGCCGGCCGACTCAGCGGCAGGGCAGCGGCTAGCTCCCCGACGGCCTGCGGCCGCTCGGCGAGACGCAGGACAATGGCCCGACGGGTGCGGTCCCCTACCGCTCCGAAACCCTCGTCGACTTCGTTCGTCACCACGAACGGTTAGTAGAGACGAACGGATGGGATCCGTCAAGCCCGGAGTCGGCTGGGTGCGAGCAGGACCCGTCGGGGACGGCAGCGAGGTCGTCCCCACGGCGCTGCAGCCGATCCACTGGTCGACATCGCGTTGGGCGTCCCCCAAGGACCCTTCTCGCGTGGCCGAGTCATCGTCTGGGGTCGGCGCAGCTGCGCCAGGAGCCGTCTCGCCCCGGGTGGGCGAGCGGATGGTCTTCACCGGTGAGCGCCGCGACTGCGGTGGCGACGTCGGCGAGGGAGGCGTGGAGGTAGCGACCGGTCACGCTGGGCGGGGCGTGTCCGGCGAAGGCTTGGGCGACGGGGTAGCCGGCGATGCGCCCGATGCGCGTGACGGCGGTGTGGCGGAGCACGTGAGCCGACACCGGGATGCGTGCGTCCCATCCCAGGCAGTTCCGGGCACGGGCGAACAGCCGGTCGTAGCGACGCCCGGTGATCGGTTCGCCTCGTCGGTTTCGAAACACTGCGTCTCCGGCATCGTTGCCTCCGCGCTCGCTGGCGTGTGCGACTGCGCAGGCGACGAGGGAGGGCGAGGCCGGTTGTTCTCGTTCGGTGTCGTTCTTCTCCCGGAGCCACACGGTGGCCCGGGTGTCGATGTCGCGGCGGCGGAGGTTGAGGGCGCCTTGGCGGCGGGCGGCGGTCTCGAGGTGGAACCGGACGAGCAGCAGGTCGAGGTTCGGGTCAGTGCTGGTGGCCCGGATGGCGTCGGCGAGGTCGGTGAGCTCCCCGTCGTCGAGGGCCCGTCGTCGGCCCGTCGTGCGCAGGGGCTTGCGGAGGGCGGCGGCGGGGTTGGTGGTGACGTGGCCGGCGTCGACGGCGCGGGCGTAGAGGGCGCGGAGGGCAGCGATGCAGGTCTCTCGGGATGCCCGGCCAGTCGAGTCGGGCCCGTGGGTCCGGGCACGTTCGGCGGCGGCGTCGACCAGGGCGGCGAGGTCGGTGGTGGTGAGCTCGGCCAGGCACCGGTCGCCTAGCAGGGCAGCGGCGAGGCGCCAGTAGGGGCGGTAGGTGGCCGCGGTGGAGGGGCTGAAGGTTGGGCCGATCTCGTTGATCCAGGCCGTGACCGTGACCGGCTTGGGTTCGCCGGTGGCGGCGGCGAGGAGGTCGCCGACGTCGAGTCCGAGGGCGCGGGCTTCCTCGAGCAGGACCCGGGCCCGGAGCTGGCGGTTCATCGCACCCGCTCGAGGTGCTGGTCGCCCATGGCGTCGAACACCGAGGCGGGCACGATCACCACGGCCGGGTGGTCGAGCGCAGTGTGGGTGCCGATGAGGAAGCCGGGGTGGCGGCGCAACCAGACCGGCAGGGAGAGCGGCCCCGACCGTCGACGGTCATCGAGCGCCCGTTCCCGGCGCCGGGGCGGAGCACGAGCGTGTCGCCGCGCGCGACGCCCGACACCGAACCGGCCTCGCTCGAATCGGCGCCGAGGCAACGACGGGCGGCGCTCGGCAGCAGGAGGCGACCCGATGGCTCTGGTTCGGCGGCCGCCCACCGCCATGACGACGCAGCGACTGCTGCTCCGGTGAGGGCGGGGAGGGCGGCGGGTGGGGTGCGGGGGCGGTTCATGCGCATCCCCGACGCTTCCGTGCTCCGACTGTCACCCGCGTGTGGGGTGGTTACCCCAGATGTGGTGGGCGAGGGGGGACTTGAACTCCGATTCCAGGGGTGTTCATCGATGTTGGCCGATGTTGGAAAGTGCCTCTGAGCAGGGCTTACGCGGATCAGCGTGCTAACTGGTGTTGCACGCTTCTACCCCGCTTCTACCGGTCCGGTAGAAGTTCCGGTAGAAGCCAGAGCTTCGTCGGGATCAGGCTGAGTCAGGTGCTGATGCCGACGACCTCGGCCAGGAGCGCTCGCAGTCGAGTTCGCATCCGGGCGGCAGGCTCGTCCTGAAGCCCCGCGGTCAGGGCGGGCAGCGAGGCGCCGTTGGCGCCGAGCTCGGTGGCCAACAGCTGCTGCAGCCCCGACAACGCGGGGTCGTCGAAGTCCGCCGGGGTGACCCCTTCGGCAGCGGCAACCTCAAGGCAGCGCCACAGGTCTTCGGCGTCGCGCGTCTCGTTCCGCACGGTGCGCGCCCCGGCCTTAAGCGCGAGGGTCCCGATCGCATCGGGGATGACGACCACGGCTCGGTGCTGTGTCCGATCAGTGAGGTGCATCTCAACGTCGAGGGCGATCCCGGGTCGCTGGAGCGCCTCAGCCAGACCCGGAACCTCGGTGGTCACGACGTCGCCGACCCGGACGGTGTTGCGCGCCCGTGTGCGATAGGTCGGTACGAGCAGATCCACGGCCGCGACGCGCCGGTCATCGAGAGGGCGCTCCCATCGATTGCCCGCCGTCTTGTGGTAGCCGAGAGCCTCGATGGCGTCGACGAGGTTGGCCTGCTGGAGGACGAAGGGGGGGACACCGAAGTCAGCGTCTCCGGTGGCCCTCAGCGGAAGGTCGAGGCCCAGCCGCTGGACGTGCAGCAGCACGGTCACGCCACCGATCAGCCGGTAGTCATCGGCGGCGCCGGCCGTCGTCATGGCGCCGCTCACGTCGGCGACCGCCGTGAACCCGCCATCCATCGCCGCCGAGGAGCTGTGCAGGACCACCGGCTTCGCGGCGGTCACGCTATTGCCCGAATCGAGCGGTCGAGGATCGCTCGACGCAACCGGTCGGCGGCCTCGCGTCGATCGTCGCCGCCGAGGTCGTACAGGTCCCACCATTGCTGCACGGGATCGACGAGCGGGATGCCGTCGACTGAAGCTGGCCAGGACGGCGTCGG
>JBKJSO010000063.1:0-4841 GCA_046595835.1 Acidimicrobiales bacterium
GTCCCACGGCTCGGGACCCTGCGCGGCAAGGGTGGGCAGCGACGCCCAGTCCCCCGCCGGCACCACGCCGACGCGCCCGAACCGACGGACGTCGCGCAGCTCGAGCACGCGCCCGTCGTCGAGCGTCCACCACGCCCGTACGTAGGGGTCGAGCTCGCCGGGCCTGATGCGCAGCTGGCCGGTCATGCCGAGGTGGACGATCAGCTCGCGATCGTCGTCGAGGCCGAACAGGAGGTACTTGCCCCGCCGCTCGGCTCGCTCGACCGTGGCGCCCGCGGCATGGGGGGCGCAACTGAACTTGGGCGACGCGTGACCCCACGCATCCACGATGCGCCGCCCCACAACCATCGGCTCGAGCTGCCGCCGGACGGTCTCCACCTCAGGCAGCTCCGGCATCAGGCGGCCGAGGACGACAAGCTCAGGCCTCCATCACCACGGGCACGATCATGGGCTTGCGCTTGGTGCGGTCGTTCACGAAGCGGCCGGCGGTGCGACGCACGGCCCGTTGCAGCGAGTCGAGGTCGGGTGTCTTGGCATCGGCGAACACCACCTTGATGGCCTGGCGAACCGCTTCGGCGCACTCGTCGAGCAGCTCCTCGGCTTCGGGTGCGTAGACCCAGCCGCGGGTGATGATCTCGGGCCCCGTGAGGATGGCGCCGTCGGCAAGGCCCACGGTCACCACCACCACGACCACGCCCTCCTCGGCGAGCACTCGGCGGTCACGCAGCACGCCCTGGCCCACGTCGCCGACGATGCCGTCGACGTAGAGGTAGCCGGCCGGCACCTGCCCGGTGATCCGGATGCCGGCGTCGTCGATCGTGATCTGGTCTCCGTCCTCGCAGATGACGGTGCGCTCGGGCGCCACGCCCATCGTCTGGGCCAGCTCGGCGTGGTGCACGAGGTGGCGGTACTCGCCGTGCACCGGCACGAACCACTGGGGCTCGACGATCGAAAGCAGGGTCTTGATCTCCTCCTGCTTCGCGTGGCCCGTGGCGTGCACGTCCTCGATGCCGGAGTGCACCACCTTGGCGCCGAGGCGCACGAGGCCGTCGATGACCTTGGTGACGCTCATCTCGTTGCCAGGGATCGGATGCGAGCTGAGGATGACGGTGTCGCCGTCGCCGATCGTGAGCCAGCGGTTCTCGCTGTTGGCCATGCGGGTGAGGGCCGACATGGGTTCGCCCTGGCTGCCCGTGGAGATGACGCAGATGTCGCCGTCGGCGAGGTCGCCGATGTCCTCGATGTCGATGATCGACTTCTCCGGGATGTGCAGCAGGCCCATCTCGCGGGCCAGGCGCATGTTCTTCTTCATCGAGAGGCCGAGCGTGGCGACCTTGCGATCGAACGCGATGGCGGCGTCGGCGATCTGCTGCACGCGGTGCACGTGGCTGGCGAAGCAGGCGATGACGATCCGG
Organism: Acidimicrobiales bacterium; assembly: GCA_046595835.1. Lineage (GTDB taxonomy): Bacteria > Actinomycetota > Acidimicrobiia > Acidimicrobiales > VFJN01 > VFJN01. Next base: position 1,416 of record JBKJSO010000063.1, read on the forward strand.
CGACCCTCGTGGGCGTGGAAGAGGTCGTAGAGCGCGGCGCCGACGCTCTTCTCGGAGCGGGAGTGGCCGTGGGCATCGGCATTGGTGGAGTCGCCCATGAGGAGGCGGATGCCCTCGCCGCACGCGATGGCGCCCATGCGGGCGAGGTCGGTGAGCCGGCCGTCGACCGGGGTCAGGTCGAGCTTCCAGTCGCCGGTGTGCATGATCACGCCCTGGGGCGTGTGGAAGGCCGTGGCGAACCCGTGGGGCACCGAGTGGGTGACGGGGATGAACTCCACGTCGAACGGGCCGATCTGGCGGCGCTCGCCGTCGGTGACCGGGATCAGCTCGGTGTTCTTGAGCAGCCCGGCCTCCTCGATCCGGTTGCGGGCCAGGCCGAGGGTGAGCGCGGAGCCGTAGATGGGGAACGAGAGCTCGCGCAGCAGGTACGAGAGCCCGCCGACGTGGTCCTCGTGGCCGTGCGTGGCGATGCAGCCGATCACCCGGTCCTTGTTCTCGCGGAGCCAGGTGAAGTCGGGGAGGATGAGATCGACGCCCAGGTGCTCGAGCTCGGGGAACATGAGCCCACAGTCGAGGAGGAGGAGCTGGCCTTCGCACTCGAGGACCATGCAGTTGCGGCCGATCTCGCCCAGTCCACCGAGGAAGGTGATGGTGACAGGGGCAGCCATGGGTCGAACCTACTGGACGGCTCTGCCGCGACCCGCAGCGAGCGAGGCCGTCAGCGCGTGATGCCGAGCCGCTCGAGCATGGCCCTCGCCTCACCCTCCAAGGCAGCCGGCTCGGGTCCGAGTGGGGGTCGGCACGGTCCGGCGGGCAGGCCCAGCACCCGCAGCGCCACCTTCACGGCCAGCGCGAACTGGGCCGACTCGCGGCTCTCGTAGGCGTAGGACTCGAACAGGCTGGCGTTGAGCTCCTGGGCGGCGATGTGGTCGCCCTTGGAGAAGGCGGCGATGAGCGCCGACATCGCGTCGCCGCACCAGTGCGTGGCGGTGCCGACCACACCCACGGCGCCCACAGCGAGGAGCGGGAGCGTCATCGGGTCGTCGCCGCTGTAGACGTCGAAGTCGGCGGGCGCGGCGGCAACCACCCTCGCCGTCTCGCCGGGGTTGCCGGCGGCGTCCTTCATGCCCGCGACCGACGCCACGTCGTGGGCCAGGCGCACGAGCACCTCGGTGTCGATCTTGCGGCCCGTGCGGCCGGGGATGTCGTAGATCACGACGGGGAGGTCCGTGGTGGAGGCCACCGCCCGGAAGTGGGCTTCGATGCCCGCTTGCGAGGGACGGTTGTAGTACGGCGTGACCACGAGAAGGCCGTCGACGCCCGTGGCGGCGGCCCGCTCGGACAGCTCGCAGGAGTGCCGCGTGTCGTTGCTGCCGGTACCCGCGAGCAGCGGTACGTCCACGGCGGCCCGCACCGCGCTCCACAGCTCGACCTTCTCGTCGTCGCTCAGGGTGGGCGCCTCGCCGGTGGTGCCGGCCAGTACGAGACCGTCGTTGCCATGGGCCACCAGCCAGCGGGCCAGCGCCACGGAGCCATCGAGGTCGAGCGCACCCTCGTCGGTGAAGGGCGTGACCATCGCGGTGAGCACCCGGCCGAAGCGCGCCGCGCCCATCAGCCCACCGCCTCGGAGCCCCGCTCGATGCCGAGCGTGGCGAGCAGGTCCTCGTGGAGCTCGAACCACACCGTGTGATAGCTGGCGATCATCGGCTTGGTGAACCAGTCGATCTCGCCGGCGCGCACGCGGTCGATGGCGGTGACCAGGCGAGGGCCGTAGTGGCCGTAGCGGGCCAGCGCCGCGCCGAGCTCATCACAGATGGGGTGCACGCGGCCGTGGAGCTCCGCGAGCTGGTCGACCACGCCGGCGTCGTAGCCCGGATCGCTGTGGTCGTTCATGGTGGAGTCTCCATCGACCTCGCGCAGCTGCCAAGAGGTGCACACCTCGAGCAACCCCGAGTTGAGCCCCAGGAACTTCGCGTAGGCGGCCTTGATGGCATCGCGCACGCCGTGCGTGTCGAGCTCCGCGCTCAGCAGGCGGGCGTGCTCGGCGCGGCCGGGCGGCGTGAGCGTGAAGCCCGACAGGCGGCCGTCGCGGTAGGTCACAAGCTCCTGGGCGACGAGCTGGTCGAGTAGGACCTTGGCCTCCGCCTCGGGCACGGCGACCGTCTCGGCCACTGCCGCCGGGCCGGCGAAGCCCTTCAAGCGAAGGCCGTGCATCACCAGCATGCGGGGGTCCGAGGGCGCTGTCATCGCCCTCGGACCCTACCAGCGCGTGAGTTTTGCCCTGATTGCCTTAGGACGCGATCTCGCCCTCGGCGAGGGCGAACGTGTCGTACTCCTCCTCGGTGTCGGCCCAGTCCTCGAACTGGATCACGCCGAGCTCGGTGAACTTGCCGCGGAGCCAGTGATCGTTGCGATCGAGCAGCCCGAGCTTCTTGCAGTTCGGCACGATCTTGGAGAACAGCATGTTCTGGAAGAGCTGGCGCTGCGGGGCCTGCATCACCATCTTGGCGGCCACCTTGGGATCGATGCCCATGCGGTCCCACACCTCCTGCTGGAGGAAGCGGTCGCGCATGCGCACCGCGGCCTCGAAGGCGAACTCCTGGCGCTCGAGCATCTCGGCGTCGGTGAGCTCCGCGTAGTACTCCTTCAGCGACAGCACGCCGAAGGCCACGTGACGGGCCTCGTCGCTCATCACGTAGCGGAGCAGCTGCTTGAGCAGCGGCTCGGTGGTCATCTGGTGCATGAAGCCGAAGGCGGCCAGCGCCAGGCCCTCCACCATGATCTGCATGCCGAGGTAGGTCATGTCCCAGCGGGAGTCCTCGACGATGTCGTCGAGGAGCATGCGCAGGTGGGCGTTGATCGGGTAGTGGCCCGAGAGCTTGGTGTCGAGGTACTTGGCGAACACCTCGACGTGGCGGGCCTCGTCCATCACCTGGGTGGAGGCGTAGTACTTGGCGTCGATCCACGGCACCGTCTCCACGATCTTGGCCGTGCACACGAGCGCACCTTGCTCGCCGTGCATGAACTGGCTGAGCATCCAGTTCTGGCTCTCCACGCCGAACTCGAGCCACTTCAGCTCGTCCCAGTGCTCCATCGGCGTGCCGCTGACATCGATGTCCGCGTCGAAGCCCCCCGAGGCCATGGCGTTGTCGGCCACCACCTTCTCCTGATCCACCTCGGTGTCCCAGGGCAGGTCGGTCTCGCCATTCCACATCGAGACCTTGGCCTTCTCGTAGAGGCGGTTGAGCGCCGGCCGCTGCCCCTTCTCGTAGTCCCAGTTGAAGATGGCTTCCGCGTTGTCCTTCACTGCATGGATGACCTCGTCACGGTCGGTGTTGCTGACCGCGAGGATGGCTTCGAGGTCGTTGATGTCCTCACGACCGATCAGCTCTTCGTTGGTGGACATGGATCAGGGCTCCTTGGTGG
>JBKJSO010000318.1:0-2564 GCA_046595835.1 Acidimicrobiales bacterium
CTCGGCTACCTGATCGGCCCTCGGGATCTCGTGGCCCAGCTTGACCAAGTCGTGCTGCCCTACCACCTCGATGCGCTAAAGCAGGTGGCCGGCCGCCTCGCGCTCGACTTCGAGCCGGAGATGCGCGCCCGGGTGTCGGCGCTGGTGGAGGAGCGGGGCCGGTTGGTGGCGCGGCTGCGTGACCTGCCGGTCGACGTGTGGCCGTCGGGCGCCAACTTCGTGCTGTTCCGACCGCGGGACCTCGACGGCGCTGCCGTCTGGCAGCGGCTGCTCGAACGCTCCGTGCTCGTGCGCGACTTCTCCTCCTGGCCTCGCCTCGAGGGCTGCTTGCGTGTCACGATCGGCACGGCCGCGGAGGACGACGTCTTCCTCGCCGCACTGGAGGAAGCACTCGCATGACGCGCCAGGCCAGCAAGGAGCGCACCACCAAGGAGACGAGCATCTCGGTGCGCGTCGATCTCGATGGGCCGGCAGGCGAGGTCCGGGCCACCACCGGGCTGCCGTTCTTCGATCACATGCTCGACCAGCTCGGCCGCCACGGGGGCTTCGACCTCGTGGTGGAGGCCACCGGCGATCTCGAGGTCGATGGCCACCACACCGTGGAGGACGTCGCCATCACGCTGGGCGAGTGCGTGAAGGAGGCGCTGGGCGACAAGGCCGGCATCCGGCGCTTCGCCAGCGGGCTCTACCCGCTCGACGAAGCCCTCGTGGAGGTGGCTCTCGATCTGTCGGGTCGTCCCTTCACGGCCTTCGACGTCCCCTTCGGCGAGGTGCTGCCCTTGGGCGATCCGCCGTTCAACCCGGAGATGGCCGAGCACTTCTGGCAGTCGTTCGCCACGGCCGCCGGGATCACGCTGCACGTGCGCTTGCGCGAGGGCCGCAACACGCACCACATCGTGGAGGCCACCTTCAAGGGCGTGGCCCGCTGCCTGCGCGACGCCGTGCGGGTGGAGGGTGGCGGCGTCCCGTCCACCAAGGGCGTCATCTGAGATGATGCGTGCTCCGGGCGTCGCTACGCTCCTGCCTCCGCTCGTGCCTCCCGGCGACCGGCAAAGCCGGATCGCCTCCGGCTCAACGTGACGCTCGTCGCGGTTCTCGACTACGAGATCGGCAACCTGCGCTCCGCCCAGAAGGCGCTGCAGCACGTCGGCGCCGATGCTCGCCTCACAGCCGACCCCGGGCTCATTCGGGATGCGGCCGGTGTCGTGCTGCCCGGCGTGGGCAGCTTCGGTCGGTGCATGCAGGCGCTCCAGCGGACGGGCCTCGACGATCTCGCTCGGGAGGCGGTGGAGCTCGATGTGCCGTTCCTCGGCATCTGCATCGGCATGCAGATGCTCTTCGAGGGCTCCGAGGAGTCGCCCGACGAGCCTGGCCTCGGCATCCTCCCCGGCATGGTGCGGCTCCTGCCGGCGGGCGTGAAGCGCCCGCAGATGCAGTGGAACCTCCTCGAGCGTCGCGGAGAGCCCGCCCTCCTGGCCAGCGCGCCGGACCCGGCGTGGGCCTACTTCGTGCACTCGTTCGCGGCCGACACCGACGACGCCATCATCACCGCCACCTGCGACTACGGCGGCCCGGTGGTGGCGGCAGTCGAGTGGGGCAGCGTGTGGGCCACGCAGTTCCACCCTGAGAAGTCGAGCCGCACCGGCTTGGCCGTCCTCGCCTCCTTCGTCGACAAGGCGTCGGCGGGCTGATGGAGCTCTTCCCGGCGATCGACCTGCGGGCCCGCAAGGTGGTGCAGCTCACCCAGGGCGACTTCGCCCGCGAGCGCGTCCACGGCGACGACCCGGTGGCGGTGGCCCAGGCCTTCGTCGCCGCTGGCGCGACGTGGATCCACACCGTCGACCTCGACGCGGCCCGCACCGGCGACCCCGTGAACCGTGCGCTCATCGCCGCCATCGCGGCGGCCGTGCCGGTCCCCGTGCAGGCCGGCGGGGGAGTGCGCAGCGTGGACGCGGCCGCCGCGCTGGCCAACGCCGGCGTGGCGCGCGTGGTCATCGGCACTGCCGCCATGGAGGACCCCGACCTCGTCGCCCAGGTGGCCGCCCGCCAGCGGGTGGCGCTCGGCCTCGATGTGCGAGGCCGCGAGGTGGCCGTGCACGGCTGGGAGGCTGGGTCCGGCGTGGCGTGGACCGACGCGCTGGCCCGCCTGGCGGGCAGCGGGGCCGAGGCCGTCGTCGTCACTCAGATCCAGGTCGAAGGTCTCATGCGGGGCCCTGACCTGACCGGTCTGGCCGAGGTGCTCGCCGCCACCGACCTCGAGGTGATCGCCTCCGGTGGGGTGGGCGGCCTCGACGATCTCCTTGCCCTCGACGGCATCGAGGTAGCCGGGCGGCGCCTGGCCGGCGCCATCGTGGGCACGGCCCTCTACGAAGGCCGCCTCGACGCGACCGAGGCCGTCGCCGCCCTCACCAGGAGCCACCCATGAGGACCGCCCGCATCATCCCCTGCCTCGATGTCGACGCCGGCCGCGTGGTCAAGGGCGTGAACTTCGTCGACCTCGTCGACGCCGGTGACCCGGTGGAGCTGGCGGCCCGCTACGACGCCGCCGGCGCGGATGAGCTCGT
>JBKJSO010000290.1:0-9498 GCA_046595835.1 Acidimicrobiales bacterium
CGAAGTTCGACTGGTGGGACACGACGGGCAGCAGATCGGCATCAAGCCGCTGCCCGAAGCCCTTGCCATCGCCCGGGAGCTCGATCTCGATCTCGTCGAGGTCGCCGCCCAGGCGAATCCGCCCGTCTGCCGTGTCATGGACTACGGCAAGTACAAGTACGAGGCGGCCCAGAAGGCAAAGGAGTCCCGCCGCAAGACCACCAACGTCGTGATCAAGGAGATGAAGTACCGCCCCAAGATCGGCGGGGGCGACTTCGACACCAAGACCAGGAAGGTCGAGCACTTCCTCGCAGAGGGCCACAAGGTGAAGGTCACGCTGACCTTCCGAGGCCGCGAGGTGTACCACCCTGAGCTCGGCAAGAAGATCCTCGACCAGGTCGAGCAGGCAGTGAAGGACGTGGGCCGGGTGGAGATCTTCCCCCGGATCGACGGACGCAACATGACGATGGTGCTCGCTCCCGACAAGCGGGCACAGGCGGCAGCCCAGAAGGCGGCCGCCGCCGCAGCCGCAGAGGCAGCCGGCACCACCGACGAGATCACCACCGACGAGACCACGACTGACCAGACACCTGCGCAGGCTCCGGTCGACGCCGAGCAGATCGACGAGGCCCTCGAGGCCGACCACGTCGCCGAGGCCTGAGCACTCCGCTCACCACACAGAAGAGATCCACAGATGCCCAAGATGAAGACCCACCGGGGCGCCGCCAAGCGCTTCAAGGTCACCGGCACCGGCAAGCTCCGGCGCCTCCAGATCAACACCAAGCACGGTATGGAGAAGCGGGCCTCGAAGCGCATGCGGCGCCTCTCGGGTGAGGTCGGCGTCGCCCCTGGCGATGCCGCCCGGATCAAACGGATGCTCGGCCGCTAGGCCAACGAGCACCATCCGCCAGCACATCGACATCTCGATGCAGGCCAGGGAGGCGCTGCGTCGCTGGAGGGCTCGCCGGTAGGCAGCCCTCGCTCATCAAGGAGGAACGACAACATGGCACGGGTCAAGCGCGCCGTACATTCCAAGAAGAAGCGCAGGGCAACCCTCGAGCGCGCCCAGGGCTACTACGGCAACAAGAGCCGGTCCTTCAAGGCGGCCAACGAGGCGGTCATGCACGCCGGTCGGTACGCCTTCCGCGACCGTCGGGCACGCAAGGGCGACTTCCGCTCCCTGTGGATCCAGCGGATCAACGCGGCCTGCCGCGAGAACGGCACGAGCTACAGCCGGTTCATCGCCGGCATGCGGCTGGCCGAGATCGAGGTGGATCGCAAGGTCCTCGCCGATCTCGCGGTGCGGGAGCCAGCGGCGTTCACCTCGCTGGTGCAGGCCGCCACCGAGGCCCTGGCCAAGGAGACCGCCTGAGCGATCGGGACCCCGTCGGGTCCCGCCATCCCAGTGTGCAGCAGCTGCGGCGCCTCTCGGGGCGCCGCGCTGCGCGTCTCGAGGAGGGCGCGTTCGTCATCGAGGGGCCCACGCTCGTTCGGGAGGCCGTCGAGGCGGGTCTGCGGCTGAGCCAGCTGTTCGCCACGTCAGAGGCCGATCCTGCATTGGTGGCCCGGGCGGCGGCTGCGGGGGCCGAGGTCCGGCTCGTGCCTATCGACGTGCTCGGGCGCGCCCTCGACACGGTGACGCCGCAAGGGATCGCTGCGATCGCCCCCCGCATCGATGTCACGGTCGAGGTCGCCGTGGCGGCCGCCGGCGCCGGGCCGCTGGCGCTCGTGCTCGTCGACGTCAACGACCCAGGGAATGCTGGCACCCTGGTGCGGGCAGCCGAGGCGGCGGGTGCGTCGGCGGTACTGTTCTGCGGGGGATCGGTGGATCCTTGGAACCCGAAGTGCGTGCGCGCTTCAGCGGGGGCCCTGTTCCAGGTACCGGTGGCGATCGGAGGGGAGGCGGTGGCCGTGCTGGAGCTGCTGGGGCAGGCGGGGGTGCGTTCGGCAGCCACCGTGGTGCGCGACGGCACGCCGTACGACGAGGCTGATCTCACAGGTCCGCTGGCGCTGCTGCTGGGCAGCGAAGCGCACGGTCTCCCTGCTGAGCTCACCACGGCGGTCGACCTGCGGCTGTCGATCCCGATGGCCGGACGCTCGGAGTCGCTGAACGTTGCCATGGCCGGTTCGGTGCTCTGCTTCGAGGCACTCCGCCAGCGACGAGCGGCGTCAACGTGACATCCATCGAGATCGATGCCCTGCCGGATGCCGTGCTCGTCCTCGATCCCGACCTCACCCTCGTCGCCCTGAACGCGACGGCCCTGGAGGTGCTGGGGGCAGACGCGGTGGCCTTCGTCGGCGAACCCGTCGGGGTGGCCTTCGAGGTGCGCAGCGGCGGAGGATCACCCGCGCTGCGAGATGCGCTGCCGTCCACCGACGGCCAGGTCGACCTCGTGTTCCGCCAAGCCGACGGCACCGACGTGCCGGTCACGGCCACGATCCGATCGGCGGGGGATGCCACGGTGCTGGCGCTGCGTCCCTCGGGGGAGCGGAGCGGCATCGCCATCATCTCCACGGTGTCGCACGAGCTACGAAGCCCGCTGACCTCGGTGAAGGGCTACACCTCGCTGATGCTGTCGAGGTGGGAGCGCCTCACCGACGAGCAGAAGCGCAGCATGCTCGAGCAGGTCCATCACGACGCCGACCGCGTCACCCGCCTCGTCACCGAGCTGCTCGACATCTCCCGGCTGGAGACGGGCCGGCTGGTGCTGCGCCGGCAGATGGTCGATCTGCCCGCAGTCGCTGCGTCGGTGGTGGAGAAGGTCGCGATGGCGATCCCCGGGCTCGAGTGCTCGATCACCTTCGCCGACGACGTGCCGCACGTGTACGCCGATCCCGACAAGGTGGAGCAGGTGCTCACCAACCTGGTCGAGAACGCCGCCAAGTACGGCAGCCCGAAGGGTCTCCGGATCGCGGGCGACCTGAACGGCGCCACGGTGGCCGTGGCGGTGAGCGATGCCGGCGAGGGCATCCCGGCCGAGGATCTGCCGCGGGTGTTCACGAAGTTCTTCCGGCGCGATCACGGCCGTCCCACCGGCACGGGCCTCGGCCTCTGGATCAGCCAGGGGCTGGTCGAGTCGCACGGCGGACAGCTCACCGCCCAATCGGTGCTCGGCCAGGGCAGCACGTTCTGCTTCACGTTGCCCACCGATGCCTTCGAGCGGGTGCACGGCGATCTGGAACCGATTGGCGACACCCCCGCCTGAGCGGGGAGCATCCGTCTCACCATGCTCGCCGACATCGCTGCCATCGAGGCCGACGCCGCCCCTCGCATCGCCGCCGCGTCCACCCTCGACGAGCTCCGGTCGCTCGATCAGGAGCTCCTCGGCAAGAAGTCGGTGCTGTCGTCGTTCAAGGCCAAGCTGGGCGGCCTCGACGACACCGGCCGCCGGGAGGTCGGCGGCGCGATCAACCGGGTGCGCGACGCGCTCGATGTTGCGTTGGCCGAGCGACGGGCCGAGCTCGAGGCCGTCGAGCGGCGGTCCCGCCTGCAGGCCGAGCGGCTCGACCTCACCGAGGTGCCGCCAGCAGGGGGAGCGGGTCACCTCCACCTCGTCACCCAGTCGATGGAGCGCCTCGAGGACGTGTTCGTGGGGATGGGCTTCACTGTGGCCGAGGGACCGGAGGTGGAGACCGACTGGCACAACTTCGGCGCCCTCAACTTCCCGCCCGATCACCCCGCGCGCGACATGTACGACACGCTCTACGTGGAGATGGGCGCCCCGGGGTCCACGGTCCTGCGCACCCACACCTCACCAGTGCAGGTGCGGGTGATGAGCGGTCAGGAGCCGCCCTTCTACATGGTGATGCCCGGCAGGGTGTTCCGGCAGGACACCCCGGACGCCACGCACATGCCGGTCTTCCACCAGATCGAAGGCCTCGTCGTCGACCGCGACATCACCTTCGCTGATCTCGCGGGCACGCTCGACACGTTCACGAAGGCCTTCTTCGGGGGCGACTTCACGTCGCGGCTACGCCCGTCGTACTTCCCCTTCACCGAGCCGTCCGCCGAGTACGACATCCGGCGTCCCGACGGCTCGTGGCTCGAGCTGGGCGGCTGCGGGATGGTGCACCCGAACGTGCTGTCGAGCTGCGGCATCGACCCCGAGGAGTGGCAGGGATTCGCCTTCGGCTTCGGCCTCGACCGCCTCGGCGCCAGCGCCCACGGCGTCGACGACCTGCGCGACCTCTTCACCAACGACATCCGCTTCCTCTCCCAGTTCTAGGAGCTGCCCCATGAAGGTCGTCCTCTCCTGGCTGCGCGACTTCGCCCCCTTCGAGGGCGACCCCGTCGCGCTCGGCGAGGAGATGAGCGACCTCGGCATGGCCGTGGAGGAGCTCGACATCATCGGCGAGGGCCTCGATGGCATTGTGGTAGCCCGAGTGCTGGAGACGCGTCCCGTCGAGGGTGCCAACAAGATCCACATGGTGGTGGTCGACGCCGGCGATGGCGAACCCCTCGAGGTGGGCTGTGGGGCCTTCAACATGACCGCCGGCGACCTCGTGCCGCTCGCCACCATCGGCACGGTCATGCCCAACGGCATGGAGATCGGTCGCCGCAAGATGGCCGGGGTGTGGTCGAACGGCATGCTCTGCTCCTCGAGCGAGCTGGGCCTCGGCGATGGCCACGACGGCATCTTCCTCCTGCCTGGCCACCTCGAGCCGGGCACTCCGTTCACCGAGGCCATGGGCATCGAGCCTGACGTCCTCTATGACCTCGAGATCAACCCCAACCGCCCCGACGCGATGTCGGTAGCCGGCGTGGCGCGCGACCTCGCGGCCCGCATGGGTCTGCCCTTCACCCTCCCGACACCATCACCCGCGTTGGTGCCTGCAGAGCGCGTCGGTGCGGTCACGGTCGAGGTCCTCGATGCGGGGCGCTGCGGCCGCTTCGAGGCGCGGGTGCTGCGCGGCGTCACCGTCGGCCCCGGTGATCCACGCATCGCCGCCCGCCTCGCGCTGGTCGGGATGCGCTCGATCAGCAACGTCGTCGACGTGTCCAACTACGTGATGCTCGAGCTCGGGCAGCCCAACCACCCCTACGACCTCGCCAAGGTTGCCGGGCCTGGCTTTCGGGTGCGCGTGGCCCGCGACGGTGAGCGCCTCACCACCCTCGACGGGATCGATCGCGCCCTCACCCCGGAGGACCTGCTGATCTGCGACGGGGCCGACCTGCCCGTGGGGCTGGCCGGGATCATGGGCGGCGCGTCGAGCGAGATCGATGACGCCACCACCGAGGTGCTCCTCGAGATGGCCTGGTTCCACCCGATCGGCATCGTGAAGTCGTCGCGCCGCCACAAGCTCCGCTCCGAAGCGTCGGCCCGATTCGAGAAGGGCGTCGACCCGGAGATCATCGGCCTCGCCATGGGGCGCTTCGCCGAGCTCCTGGGCGCGCCGATGGAGGAGGGGAGCGCGGTCGCCACCGGCACCCTGCCAGAGCGCCCTGCGGTACGCGTGCGCACGGCCCGCGTCGCCCGCCTGCTCGGTTCCGACCTCGGTGCCGCTCGCATCGCCGAGGTGCTCGAGCCCATCGGCTTCGCCACCTCGCCTGCGGGCGACGACCTCGACGTCACCATCCCATCGTGGCGGTACGACTCGGCGTCCGAGATCGACGTGATCGAGGAGATCGCCCGTCACCACGGGTACACGGCACTGGGACGCACGCTGCCGCGGGCGGCCACCACCGGATCGCTCACCACCCGACAGCTCGAGCGGCGGCGCCTCCGGGCCACGTTGGTCGGGCGCGGGCTGTCCGAAGCCATGCCGATGCCGTTCCTCGCGCCCGGCGAGCTGGCCCGCTGTGGCCTGCCCGACGAGGGCATCACGATCGCCAACCCGTTGGTGGCCGAGCAGTCCGTGCTGCGCACGTCGCTCCTGCCGGGCCTGGTGGGCGCGGTGGCCTACAACTGGTCGCACCGCAACCACGGGGTGCGCCTCTTCGAGATCGGCCACACCTTCGCCCGTCCCGCGTCGCCCGACGCCGAGCTCCCCGACGAGCGTGAGGTGCTCGGTGCGGTGCTGGCCGGTCTGGATGCCGCCGATGGGTTGCAGCTCTGGCGTGTCGTGGCCGACGTGCTCGGCTTCGAGGGTGTGCGCGTCGAGAACGCCGAGCTGCCGGGGCTCCACTCCACCCGTGGGGCTCGCCTGCTGGTGGGTGAGCTCGAGGTGGGGCGCGTCGGCGAGGTCGACCCCGGCGTCCTCGACGCGCACGGGATCGGCGAGCGCGTCGCCTACCTCGAGGTCGACCTCACGATCCTGCTCGACCTGCCCCACGGCGAGCGCTCGTACCGGCCCTTCAGCCTCTACCCGAGCAGCGACATCGACCTCGCCTTCGAGGTCGATGAGGAGATCGCGGCCTCCTCGGTGGAGGACGCCATCCGGAACGCTGGAGGCGAGCTCGTCTGGTCGGTGCGCCTCTTCGACGTGTTCCGAGGCCGCAGCCTCGCCGAGGGCCGCCGCAGCCTGGCCTACTCCCTGCGCCTCCAGGCGCAAGATCGCACCCTCACCGAGGCCGACGTTGCCACTGTGCGCTCGACGATCATCGACGCCGTCCAGGCCACCTTGCCCGCCACCCTTCGGGGTTGACGCCGTCGTGCGGGCGGCGTGCCTGGCGATTCGGGGGTTGCCGAGGTCCGTGCATGGGTAAGTCGTCCGCGTGAGCACCTCCCCGATGAACGCGCCCCTCCTCGGCCAGGTCTTCGCCGATCGGTACGACCTGGTCCGGCTCATCGCAAGCGGCGGCATGGGCGACGTGTACGAAGCGCAAGACCACCTCTTGCGTCGCCAGGTGGCGGTGAAGGTGTATCGGGCCAGCGCTCTGGCCGACCGAGGCCGCTTCGACGCCGAGATCCGCACGCTGGCCGCCCTGAACCACCCAGGCCTCGTGCAGGTGTACGACGCCGGTGAGCACGACGGCCATGGCTTCGTGGTGCTCGAGCTCGTCGACGGCCCGACGCTCCGATCGATCTTCGAGGAGCGTGGCCCGCTCCCAGCCGTGGAGGTCGCCGACCTGGGGGCCGCAGTCGCCGCCGCACTGGCCCACGTCCACGAAGCCGGTGTCGTTCACCGCGACGTCACCCCGTCGAACATCCTGTGCGGCAGCGACGGTCGTCCTCGCCTGGCTGACTTCGGGATCGCTCGTCTCATCGATACGACCCGCGTCACCGCGGTGGCCACCACGATCGGCACCGCCGCCTACATGGCGCCGGAGCAGGTCCAGGGCCACGACGTCACGCCGGCGGCGGACGTCTACGCGCTCGGGCTCGTGCTGCTCGAGGCCATCACCGGTCGGTCCGCCTTCACCGGCGTGGGCCACGAGGTGGCACTGGCCCGCCTGGCTCGCGACCCTGATGTCGAGACCGACGTGCCGGAGGCGTGGCACCCGCTCCTGCGGGAGATGACCGCCAGGTCAGCCGAGGGTCGGCCCACGACCGCCGCGGTGGCGGACCGCCTGATGGCGCTGGGCGCGACGGTGCCAACAGCAGCAGGAGCGGTGGTCGCTGACGCTGATGGTGACGTTGATGGTGACGCTGACGCCGAGTCCGACGCGACGATGGCGACGGCCGCACTGATGGCTGCCTCAGCCGGGGCGGTCGCTGGGGTGGCGGCCAGCCACGCCCACACCCAGGTCGTCGAGGCGGTCGGCGGCGGCACGATGGTGATGCCCGCCCCGCTCCCGCTGTCGGCGGACGCTCACGGCCGACCTTCGGACGTGGCGGTGCACCGACCGTGGCTGGTCGGGGTGGTGGCCGCTGGCATCGCCCTGGTGATCGTGCTGGCCGCCCTGGCATCCGGCAGCGACAGCGGGATCAAGGCGCCGACCTCAACGACCCCGGTCGCGGTCACGGTGCCCACCACCGTGCCGACGACGGTCCCGCCGACGACTGCCCCGCCGGCCAGGCCAGGCAAGGAGAAGGGGCACAAGGGCGACTGACGCCCGCTCCGTGCCCCGCTGCTCAGCTGTCCGGCGTTTCGTTGAGCCCGCCGTCGCCCATCGAGCGGTAGAGGTCGTAGATCTCCTTGCAGGTGCCGCACAGCGGCAGCTTCTTGGGATCCTGCTGCGGCACGAAGCGCTCACCGCACAGGGCTTCCACGGCGTAGCCGTAGATCCGAGCCTCGGTGACCTTGGCCACGGCTGATTCGCCCGGCTCCACCTTGACGATGTGGGCGACCTTGGGGCGACCCGTCTCCACGCGCTCGTCGGTGCGGCGGTCGAGGTCGGGTTCCATGGTGGTGACGGAGGGGTGGGCCGGGTTCGACATCGCTGGCCACGCTAGCGAGGGCGCCGTCCAACTGGATTTGCATGATCATGCAGAATGGTGAATGATCTGACGATGGTGCAGGTCGGGATCATCGGAGCGTCGGGGTTCACCGGCGCCGAGCTGCTGCGCATCGCGGCGCACCATCCTGATCTCGAGGTGGCCTTCGCCACCGGCGACACCCAGGCCGGTACGCCAGTGGCCGAGCTCTACCCGAGCCTCGCGGCGGCCTACCCCAATCTCGTGTTCAGCCCCTACGACGCCGATGCGGCGGCCGGAGCCGACCTCGTGTTCCTCGGCCTGCCCCACGGTGCGAGCCAAGCGATCGTGCCCGAGCTCATCGGGAAGGTCGGTCACCTGGTCGACCTTGCCGCCGACTTCCGACTTCAGGACGCGTCGCTCTACCCGCAGTGGTATGGCGAGCCCCACACCGCCCCCGAGCTGCTGGCCGACTTCGCCTACGGGCTCCCCGAGCTGTTCCGGTCGGACATCCTCGCCGCCAGCCATGTCGCCGTCCCGGGCTGCTATCCCACGGCGGCGTCGCTCGCGCTCGCGCCGCTCGTTCGTTCGGGTGCCATCGAGCCCACGGGGGTCATCGTCGACGCGGCGAGCGGGGTGTCTGGCGCCGGTCGACCGCCGAAGCCCGCCACCACCTTCTGCGCCGTCGACGAGGACTTCACCGCCTACGGCCTGCTCGATCACCGCCACACGCCGGAGATCGAACAGGTCACGGGAGCCTCGGTGCTCTTCACGCCCCACCTCGCGCCGATGAGCCGAGGGATCCTGGCCACCTGCTACGCCCGCCCCGCGACCGCCACGAGCACGGCGACGCTCCTCGACAGGCTGCGCAACGCCTACGCCGACGAGCCCTTCATCGTCGTGACCGACGGGTCGCCGTCCACCAAGGCCACCCTCGGCTCGAACTGCGCGCACCTCACCGCCCGATTCGACGAGCGCACCGGCTGGGTCATGGCCATCGCCGCCATCGACAACATCACCAAGGGCGCATCGGGCCAGGCGGTGCAGTGCGCCAACCTGCTCCTCGGGCTGCCCGAGACCACCGGGCTGCCGATCGTGGGGGTGTACCCGTGAGCGTCACCGCCGCCGCCGGGTTCACGGCCAACGGCATCGCCTGTGGCATCAAGCCGAGCGGTGATCCCGACCTCAGCCTCGTCGCCACCACCGACGGTCGTGCCGTGCCAGCCGCCGGCGTGTTCACCCAGAACAAGATGACCGCCGCGCCCGTCGTCACCACCAACGC